>CAZONP010000017.1:0-4704 GCA_964581155.1 uncultured Candidimonas sp.
GCAGACCGTCTCAGCGTCCGGCCAATACAATTCAATGCAGCCGCTGGGGGGAGGCCGTGCCTGGGCAGGGCCTTGAGGCCGCAGCAAGCCGGAAGCGAAGGGAGCGCGTACGCGCGGACGAGCGAGGCGACGCGGGCGAGGCGCGCAGGGCGCCGAGCAGGCCGAGGGACCGGCCCAGGCACGGCCTCCCCCCAGCGGCGTCTATAGAACGAAAAGTCGACGCAAGAAAGAACCCCTACTTGCTCCGGATCTCCTTCTTGATGTCCGCCACCAACGTCCGTAGCCACTTGTTATACGACGGGTGGATCAACGGCCCCTTGTCGCTCGACTTTTCCACATACCCCAGCTCCTTGCTGTCCTTATAGTCCAGGCTGTACTTCTTGTTGTCGAAACGGATGATCAGGTCGACCGCGTGCTGGCGCACGTCGATATGCGCCGCCAGTTGGCCGCGGCCAGCCGGCTTGACCACCCAGTCTCGGCGTGTCGCGGCGGCGGTAATTGCAGCCTGCACCTGCGCGGCCGTCAGCGATTTGCCGCTGGACGTCTCCACGGGAATGTTCTCGAACGAATCCATCGGCTTGGATGGGCGGGCGGCGCCGGCCGACTGGACGAACGTCAGGGCGGCAAAGGTGCACAGCAGTAAACGCAACAGCTTGGTCATATTACTTTTCTCCGGGTGGTTGATAACGCGTTCATTGCCAGCGGCGGAACACCAGCGAGGTGTTGATGCCGCCGAAGGCAAAATTATTATTGATGACATATTCATGCGTCGCGCTCACGCCATCGCCTGTTATGTAGGCCAGGTCGCCGCAGCGCGGGTCGACCTCGGTCAGGTTCAGGGTGGGCGCATACCAGTCTGAATTCAGCATTTCCACGCAGAACCAGGATTCAAGGGCGCCGCAGGCGCCCAAGGTGTGGCCAAGATAGCTTTTTTGCGAACTCAGCTGCATGCGTGATCCGAACAGGCCGTGGGTTGCCTGCGTTTCGGCAATGTCGCCCTGTTCGGTCGCGGTGCCGTGGCCGTTGACGTAGCCGATGGCCGACGGAGGCAGTCCAGCGTCGGCCAGGGCCATTTCCATGGCAATGCGCATGGTGGCTGCCTCGGGACGGGTAATGTGGGTGCCGTCGGAATTGCACCCGAAGCCCACGATCTCGGCATGGATGCGGGCGCCGCGCGCCTGCGCGTGCTCGAGCGATTCAAGCACCAGCATGCAACCGCCTTCGCCGATGACCAGGCCATCCCGGTGCTTGTCATAGGGGCGCGGCGTGAGTTCGGGGCTATCGTTTTTCTGGCTCGTGGCGTACAAGGCGTCGAACACAATGGCTTCGCTCGGGCAGAGTTCTTCGGCACCGCCCGCGAGCATCATGGCCTGACGTCCAAAACGTATGGCTTCGAATGCATAGCCTATGCCCTGACTGCCGGAGGTGCATGCGCTAGAGGTCGGGATGATGCGGCCTTTCAGGCCGAAGAATATGCCAATATTCGCCGCGCCAGTATGCGGCATCATGCGGACATAGGAATTAGCGTTCAAGCCTTCCGCCACGCCGTTAAGAAGCATGTTGGCGAAGGCGCAGACGTCGGCGGTGCTGCCGGTGGATGAGCCGCAGGCCACGCCCATGCGGCCATCGGCGATGCTGGGGTCGCCCAGCAATCCCGCATCGGCCAGTGCCAGTTCGGCTGCGCCTACGGAAAACTGCGAGACACGGCCCATGCTGCGCAATTGCTTGCGCGTCCAGTGCGATGGCGTGACGTAGTCGACGATGGGCGCGGCCAGGCGAGTGTTCAGATCGGGATACTGATCCCACTGCGGCATGGTGCGCACGGCATTGCGGCCGGCCTGCATGTTGGCGCGTATGGTGGGCCAATCGTTTCCAAGGGCGCTAAGCCCGCCCATGCCGGTGATGACGACACGTTGCATCAGCACAATCCTCCGTTGACCGCCAGCACCTGGCGGGTAATGTATCCGGCGTCTTTCGACATCAGGAAGGCGACCGCCGCGGCCACTTCATGGGGCTGGCCCATACGTTGCGCGGGTACGGCCTTGAGTATCTCGTCGACCGGCACACGGCCATCGATCATGTCGGTTTCTATGAGTCCGGGTGCGACGCAGTTAACCGTAATATGGCGTTTTCCCAGTTCCACGGCCAGCGCCTTGGCCGCGCCGATCAGGCCAGCCTTGGATGCGCTGTAGTTGACCTGACCCCGATTGCCCACCAGGCCCGACACCGACGTCATGCAGACGATGCGACCCGGCGCGCGGCGGCGAATCATGGGCATGATGACGGGGTGCAGTACGTTATAAAAGCCGTCGAGGTTGGTGCGCAGCACCTGGTCCCAGTCGTCGCCGGTGAGCGCCGGGAAGGCGGCGTCGCGGCTCAGGCCGGCGTTTAGCGCCACACCGTAGTACGCGCCGTGGACTTCCACATCGGCGGTCAATGCGTCGGCGCAGGC
The DNA here is from genome assembly GCA_964581155.1 of uncultured Candidimonas sp. Taxonomy (GTDB): domain Bacteria; phylum Pseudomonadota; class Gammaproteobacteria; order Burkholderiales; family Burkholderiaceae_B; genus Pollutimonas. The sequence goes on from CAZONP010000017.1 coordinate 2,453, forward strand.
CGCGCGGTCGGCGATATCGAAGGTCAGTATACGGGCCTCGCGGCCTAATTTCCCGATCTCTTTCTGTACCTCCTGGGCCTGCGCCAGCCCTGTGCGGCAGTGCAGGACAATGTCGTGGCCGGCCTCGGCCAGGCGCAGGGCAATGGCGCGCCCTATGCCTCGGCTCGATCCGGTGACGAGTATCGTAGTGGCGGTCATGGCGCGGGTGCTTCCTCGTGTATGAATTCGTTGACGTTGGGGGGACTGTAGGCGTTGATGCGGGCGGTGGCCAGTAGCCGGCCGTCTTGTTCGATGTCGCAGGCGAAGGTACCCATGCCCGCATCGTCCTGCATCGCGCAGGCGACGCGCACGTCCAGTCGTGAGCCAGCCGGAAACGAGTCGACATGGCACTCGTAGCGCCGCGTACCAAGCAGGAACCCCAGCTTCACCGGGCGCGCTTGACTGCGGGCTTGGCATCCCGCCCAGGCCGCCACGGCCTGAGCCATGATTTCCAGGCCCAACCATGCGGGCAGGCTGCCGTCGGCTTGGCTGTACAGGCCACCGGGAGTGATGGTGCTTTGCGCGGTCAGGCCTACGGCGTCGAATGAGACGACTTCGTCGATCAGTACAGCGCTGCCGGAATGCGGGACGAGTTCGGTGATGGACCAGGGAGTCATATTGCCTGCCCAAAGATGAGGCTGGCATTATTGCCGCCAAAGGCGAACGAATTGCTCATGATGATACGGGGTTGATGGGCGCTGAAGCGATGCGCCGTGGTGGAAAAATCGAGTGCGGGCAGTGTGGGATCGGGGCAGCCGTCCCAAACATGCGGGGGTACGATGTTGCCGCCGCTTGGGTCGGTAAGCGTCATCCAGGCCAAGGCTGCCTCGAGGGCGCCGGCCGCGCCCAGGGCATGACCGGTCAGCGGCTTGGTCGACGCGCAGGGAACGCCGTGCGGGAATACGGCTGTCATGGCGTGGCTTTCCATGGCGTCGTTGTGTTCGGTTCCAGTCCCATGCAGGTTGACCCAGCTTATGTCGCCGGCGTCCAGGCCGGCGTCGGCGAGCGCATGTTGCATTGCCTGCCTTGCGCCCATGCCTTCAGGATCGGGGGAAGACATGTGCCAGGCGTCGGAGCTCGCGCCTCCCCCAAGCATGCGCACGGCGGGTCCCTCGCCCGGCGCCCGCTCCATCAGGAACAGCACGGCCGCTTCGCCGATATTGATGCCGCTACGGTTGACGGAAAACGGGGAGCTGAGTGTGGCGGAGATGGCTTCCAGGCTCGCGAAGCCGTTGATTGTCATGCGGCATAGTGTGTCCGCACCACCGCACACGACGGCGTCGCACAAATCCATGTCGAGCAGTTCGCGGGCGGACAGCAGAGCCCGGGCACTGGAGGTGCAGGCCGTCGACACGGTGTAGGCGGGACCGCTCGCGCCCAGCCAGGCGGAAACAAACGACGCGGGAGCCGATAGCACTTGGCGCCGATAGTCGTAGCCATCCGGCCAGCGACCCTGCGCGTCCAGGTGTTCGAATGCCCGGGCGTTGTCGTTGACGCCGGAGGTGCTCGTGCCAATAACGACGGCCACCCGGGCGGCGCCGTAACGCGTGATGGCTGCGCGCAGCGCTGTTTCGATTTGCTTCGCAGCCAGCAGCAGCAGGCGGTTATTGCGGCTGTCATGGTGGCGTGCCAGGCTGTCGGGCAGGACGGGCAGCGCATCGGTGCAGGCGCCCAGAGTCAACACGCGGTCCTCGATCCAGCCATCTTGGCGCAGCATGCCGTGCGTGCTGCCCGCCAGCAACGCGCGGCGTATGGCGGGAATGCCGCTGCCCGGGGCGCAAACCACGCCGGGAGTCCCGAGCCAGTGTGTCATGGCGTTTCCTCCAAAGGTCGGACCAGCCACTGCATGCAGTCGGCGGCTTCGATGGTGAAGGTGTCGACTCCGGGGGCGTCTGGCCAGGTGATGGTCCAGTACGGCTGGCCATGCCGGGTAAGAATACGCGTGCGGCGGCCATCGGTGCCTGACGGCTCGCTCAAGAATTGTGTCGGGTACGCTGATGCAAGGCCGGCCTCGGGCGTCCAGGCGAACAAAAGGGCGGCGAATAAGCTGCGGGCCTGGGCATTGGGCGGCAGCAGGCCGTCGTTGCGCCACGTGCCATCCTGGAGCACCTGCCTCGCCAGCGGCAGCCCCAACGCATCGAACAGAGACCAGCGCAATACGCCCCTGGCTTCCTGCTGAGCGACGAGAATCGCTTGTTGCGCCGGTTTGCCGT
>CAZONP010000017.1:4804-23102 GCA_964581155.1 uncultured Candidimonas sp.
CTAGTCCGGCACAACGGTGGGCTGGCCGGCGCAAATCTCGCCGAGCACGCGCAAGCGGCGCTTCGGATCCGCGACGAATGGGTTGTTCGTGTCCCACGCATAGCCGGCCAGAATCGAGCTGATCATGCGGCGGATGGCGGCTTCGCCGTGCTCATAGAACACCACGTCCTGGAAGAGGCCTTCGTACCAGCCGTGAACGTACGCCCGAAAGGTTTCAACGCCTATCATCAGCGGATCGGCGAAGTCTGTTTGCCAGTCCACGGTCTCGCCCTGGCGTTGGCGATGCAGCGCATCGGCGGCAAGCTTGGAAGAGCGCAGGGCGATGGTGATGCCCGATGAGAACACGGGGTCCAGGAATTCGGCGGCATTGCCCAGCAGAGCGTAGCCCGGGCCATGCAAGGATTTGACATTCGCCGAGTAGCCGCCAATGGTATTGGCCGGCGTGTCCCACACGGCATGGGGAAGCAGGCGCTTCAGGTTGGGCGCTTCGTCGATAAGGCGGCGCAAAGTCTCCATGTGATCGGCCGACGGGTCGCCGAATAAGGCATCCTCGCCCACGACCCCTATGGAGCAACGTCCGTTGGAAAACGGAATAAGCCAGTACCAGATGCCGCGCTCTTGCGGGTGGACCGTGATCAGGATCTTGTCGCGGTCGTAGCCGGCGTCGGTGATATGGTCTTCGATGTGGGTGAAGATCGCCTTGCGCGGCGGCAGCGAGCTCGGCTGCTCCAGGTCCAGAAGGCGCGCCAGCACGCGTCCGTAGCCGCTGGCGTCCAGAACGAAGTCGCATTGAACGGTATAGACCTGCCCGTGCTCGTCGCGCACGTCCAGTTCGGGCAGGGCACCATCGAAGCGCGCTGCGGTGACCTCTTGCCTAAAGCGGACCTCGACTCCCTGGCGTTGGGCCTCGTCGGCAAGCACGGTGTCGAACTTGGCGCGCTCGACCTGGAAAGTGGTTCCGGGCCCGGGAGTGAACTTGTCGCGGAAGTCGAAGGATGTGTAGCGATCGCCTTGGGCGAACGCCGCGCCATTCTTGTTCTGGAAACCCGCGGCGCGCACGGCGTCCATCATGCCCGCCTCATCAAGAAACTCCAGGCAATGCGCCAAAAGGCTCTCGCCGATGGAGAAGCGCGGGAACTGTTGACGCTCCAGCATCAAGACCTGATGACCTTGGCGCTTCAGTAGGGTGGCGGCGACAGCCCCGGCGGGGCCCGCGCCAATAACAACTATTTCGTGGCGTTGCATAGTGGTCCTTGAAGGTGCGGCAAATGGATGCTGCCGATGGGATTGCGTACCCAGGGAGCCCACAATAGAGAAAACATCACGCCGGTGGCGACAGCCAGACCGAAGCTGGCGATGGCCGGTGTGCTGCTGAATGACAACATGCCAAAGGACGCCAGCGTCGTGAGTCCACCCAGCATGATGCCGACCAGGCTGGCGGCGGCGCCGGCGACTTGTTCGTACATGAAGATGGCGTAGTCCACGCCGATGGCAGAAACCAACAGCAGGCCGAACAGGCTGAACAATGTGAGCGGCTGGCCGATGTAGCCCAGGACGGCCAGGCTGCACACAGTGGCCGCGAACGGCACGGTCAGTATGCGCCACGAGGCGCCACGGCCCAGGAAGGCCCACAGCAGCAATCCAGCCACGAAATACGAGGCCAGCTTGAGTTCGGCGGCCTCGATGCGCGTGCTCGAGAACATATCGTTCAGTTCAGCATTGCGGTCGACGAGCGTTGCGCCCGGCACCGACGCGGCAATCGCGGCAAGCGCGTCCACATTGCGCAAGCCCTGCAGCGTGATCATACCGGCGGCGAGGCCATCGTTCACGCCCAGCCACAATGGCCGCCATGGCTCGCCCAAAGGCCCGGCCAGCGCATCTTCCAAAGAGGGGTCCGATGTGGCGACGAGCGCATCGATGTGCGCATGCAAGGCGTCGGCGGGGATGCCCAATTCAAGCAGGGGGGCAAGCGCCGCGCCGTTCCCGTCCAAAGCAAGGAGCGCCTGGCGCAGGTCTTGCCGCGTCGACGCCGCCGCGTGCAACTGGCTCAACGAACGATAGGAATCCAGCTCGCCGCCATCGACCATCGCGTCCAGTTCCAGGGCAAGTTGCGCCTGGCGCTCCAGCAATGCGTCTGTATTGTCGGCGCGCACCAGGAAGAATTGACTGGTTGGCGTCAGGCCGGTGATCGCGCCGATGCGCCGGGATTGGTCGGACAAGGCTTCGGCGGGCGCCAGCCAAAGCCGCATGTCGTCGTGCACGCTCAGGCGTGAAATTCCGCCCAGGCACACGGTCACGCCGACCAGCAGTGCCAGCGCCGTCAAGCGGCGCCGCTGCAGGAGCCCGGCCAGGCAAGCCAGCGAAGACAGCGCCGCGCGCCGCAGGGGCATGTAGGGTCTGGGGCTCCATGTGCGGAACCAGGCGGGCAACAGGCAGACAGTGCAGGCATAGGCGCCCAGCAGGCCCGCAACGGAGAATACGGCGCTCTGCGTAAGCGCGGGGAATGGTGTCAGCGCCAGCGCGGTATATCCGATCAGCGACGTTGCCAGGCTCAGGGTCAGGCCGGCGCGTACGCGGTGCAGGGCGGGCCAGGCATGCCATTGCGCCATGCCATAGCTTTTACCCAGCCAGTGCATGGGATAGTCGACCGCCACGCCTATCAGGCTCGCGCCGATCACCAGGGTTAGAACATGGATCGAGCCGAAGATGGCCACGCAGGCCACGAAGCCGCACAGCATCCCGACCGCGATGGGCGCGAGCGCCAGGACGGCGCGGGCACGACGCAGGGTGAGCAACAGAACGGCCAAAACGGCCAGCACGGAAGCGGCGCCCATCCTGCTGCTTTCCTTTATGGCTTGGCCGCGCGCGGCGGCCGCATACAAGACCCCGCCCGTGGCCAGCAATTCGGTGCCCTCGGCGGCCATTCGCGCCTGTTCGCCAGCCACGAGGGCGCCTATTTTTTCCGTGGCGGCCTGGTCGAACGCCCCGCCCCGTGTTTGCGCCCGTATCATCACCCACGACTTGCCGTCCGACTCGGCCTGGATCGTGCCAGTGGCCAGGTCGTAACGCGCCAGGCCGCCTGTTACGGTAAGCGCCTGCTCTGCGCTGTGAGCAAGGCCTAGCCAATCCTGGTCGAGCGGAGTCAAAGAGCTGCGCTTGAATGGATCGGTCAGGTCCATTGCACGCCGGCGTGTGTAGGCGGCCGGATCGTCTCGCAGCAAGACGCGGTCCGCCACACTGCTGGCGCTCAAACGGGCCGACAGCAGTTGGTGGCGTACGGCATCCAGATCCACGTCGACGTCAACGTCTACGCGCGTGAACAGATCGCTTTGCTTCCATTGCGCCGCCACCTCGCGCGCGGCCTGCACGGCGCGCGACGCATCGGCATGGCCGGTAAGCGCTATCAGCTGGCGGCTTAGCGGCTCCTGTGCTCGTGCTTCGGCGCGGGCTGTCAATTCGTCGGACGATGAAGCCGGCAGCAAATCGAGCAGACTGGAGGAAACCGGCCAGCCGTTGCGCGATTGCCATCCGGCGGCGGCAAGAACCAGACAAAGCAAGACCAGGAAAAGGCGCGGAAGCCAGCGTTCAATCTGCAAAGGCCTGTTCCTCCTCATCCAGCAGTTCGGTGGCGGCATGCGCGTCGGGCATGCTCATTACGCTGCGGTCGCCTTGCGTCTCGAACAGCTCAATGCTGTGTACCAGTGCGCCACCGGAGATTCGTATGCGTTGGAAGATCTGCCGCAGCAGTGCCGCGCGTGGCGTCAGCGTCAGCTCCCAGTCATGGGGTTGGCCCGCGAGCGTCAAATTGAAATGCTGTTGCAGGCCGTCGGTGTCGCCCGCGAGGACCGCCAAAAAGAGGCGGCTCTCGCGACTGCCGCCGCTGTGCTGCGGCACGGTTTGCCAGCGGCCCTGGCCGTCAAGGCGCGCGATGCCATGGGCGGTGATGCGCAGGTCCTGGACCAGCGGGCTGCGTACCCGCCACAGCAGGCCCCGACCCGGCGCCAGGGTAAAGCTGCCGCGACTCGTCAGCGGCTGGGCGAGCGAGCGCAGGAATTTCTGCTGCGTGAAATCTCCGCGCACGACGCGCGTGGACTGCAGCTGCGCTTGCAGTTCAGCAAGGCTGAAAGCCCCGGCCATGGGCGCCGCGACGCATAGCAACAACGCGAAAACGCAGTGAATAAGGCGGCGTGCGGACATATCAGGCAGTCCTCGCCAATACACGTTTAACGATTTGAATCAGGCAGTCGGGTGACGTCAATTGCATCTCCCCTGTCGCCATGTCGACGGCCACTTGGACCGAGCTTGCACGCGTCAAGCGCATGCCGCTGGCGTCGTCCTGAATCAGGTAGTGGATTTTCAGGCGGTTTTCCCATTCAACCAGTTCCGCTCTGACGGTAAGCTGTTGGCCGAACACCGCTGGATTCATGTAGCGCAGTTGCAGGTCGATCACCGGCCAGGCGTAGCCGGACGCGGCCATGGCCGCGTAGTCGTAGCCCACGTCGGCCAGTAGCGCGCAGCGGGCCTGTTCCAGGTATTTCACATAATGGCCATGCCAGACGACATGCATCATGTCGACATCGAAGAAGGGCACCTGAATGGCGGTGTTGACGCCGTGGATCCCGCGTTTACGCATGGCCGCTCCAGAAGGGAAAGAAGTTGAACCATTGCAGCGGCGCTTGCCGGCAGTGGACGGCAAGGCGGTCGGCATAGGCTTGCGCGACCCGTTGGACCTGTGTCGCACGTGTCGCGCGAGTCCAGCCCACGGTGTCGGCAAGCCGCTCCATGCTCACGTTGAAACGGTTCCGATGACGGGTGCAGAACAACAGGTTCACCGGGCAGCGCAGTAGTCCCGCCAATAGCCAGGGGCCCTGGGGAAGGGGCGCTGTGTGGCCCAGAAAGCGTACGTCGACCGTGCGTGCCCCATGCAAGGGTATGCGGTCGCCGGCCAGGGCCAGCCACTCGCCGCGATCAATGCGTTCGCTAAGTGCAAGCATGGTGGCCGTGTCCAGTTCGCTGACCTGGATGAGTCTGAGGCGGCTTGTGCCGGCTTCGTCCATCAAGCGGCTGAAATGTACGGCGTTCTTGTCATGCACCAGCACGTTCAGGACGATATTGGCATTGTGGCCGGCCAAAGCGCGGCAAACCTCCATATTGCCCAGGTGCGCGCCCACCAGAATCTGCCCGCGGCCGGTGCTCATCTGGGCGTGCAGCCCGTCGGGGTCCGTGACATCAAGGTCGTGTATTGTTATTTTGCCCTGCCAGACATCGAGCTTGTCGAGCAGCGCGCCGGCAAAGGCCAGGTACTGCCGGTAGACGGGCATCCGCGAAGGAAACGGATGGTTTCCGGGGCAGGCGGCGCGCAGATGGTTCTGGTATTGGACAATACTGCGGCGGGCCCGAGTACCGGAAAGGAAAAAGTACAAGACCACACACCACACAATGGGCGCAACGACGTGTCGGCCAAGTCGGCGCGCCGCCCAGGCGGTCAGACGCATCAAGCGCATATTGCCGCGCTCGGGCTGGTCTGTCCAGTGGTGCGCTCGCTGCGGCGAAGCGGGGCGGGTCATGGTTGCGCCTTGCGAGTGTAGCGGTCAACCAGCAGGCCGGGCGCGCGTCGCAGCATGCCAAAAAATAGCCGGGTATGCATGCGGCTTATGAGTATGTTGTCGCGCCATACTTTGAAATGCGACAGTCCGTCTTCCGGATACACGACAGGCGTGGAAATCCAGTGCATGGGCGTACCGCGCCAGTGCATGGGGACGATCACGCCAATGTCGAAGTCCATGCGTTCGCCCACCGCATGCGCGTCCAATACGGGCAGGACGCTAGCCAATGGGTAGAGGCGGAACCCGCACATGGCGTCGCGGATGTCGAACGACAGCGTATTGATCCAGACCCACACGTGGGTCAACCAGCGCCCGTAATAGCGGGCCCGGGGCATGTCGGTGCCATACGTGGGCGCGCCGCAAATGAGTGCGTCGGGTCGGCCGCGCGAAGCGGCAAGAAAGGCCGGCACATCGCCCAGCGCATGCTGGCCGTCGGCATCCAGTTGCAAGGCGTGGGTGTAGCCGGCGGCATGGGCGGCGCGCAGGCCATCTTTCACTGCCGCGCCCTTGCCGCCGTTGACCGGCCGGCGCAGCAGCATGGCCTCGCCGCCGGCGGCCAACTGGTCCAGGACGGCCGCGCAGTCCGCGCCGGATCCATCGTCGACCAGCAGGCATGGCAGGCCAAAGGCGCGCAGCCGTGCGACCACGGCGCCCACGGTGGCGCCATGGTTGTACACAGGGATCACGGCGCAGACCTTGTACGTCATGAGGATGCCGCCACAATACGGCCGGAGGCGCAGGGCGATCCGTCCAGCGTGTACTCGAAATACACCTTGCCGCGTTGGGCATCCCAGCGCATGGCCAGGTCGACCGTGTCGCCGGGGCGGGTCAGGCGCTGGAACTTGAGCGCCTCCATGCCGCCAAAGCGCAGTGCGGGAAGCAAGTCCCGGGTCGCCAGCGTCATGGCCCATCCGATCAGCGCGACGCCGGGCACGACAGGCGTGGGGGCGAAGTGTCCCGGGAAATGCGCCAGATCCAGCGGAATGGTCAAGGCATAGCGCCGGTCGGTGGCCCCCGTGGCATAGGCTTGCGCCATGATGGGCGCCGTAGGGCGCGGGCCGGCGGTCTGGTCGAAAACGGATTGTGGAAGCTTGTTCTGGGCATTCCACGGTAGCGCGTCGACGAATCGCCAACTGCGCGGTACGGCCAGGGGCTCGAACCGCTGGGCCAGGTGCTTCTTCAAGTTGCCCGCCAGGGCCGTGCGGCCGCCATTGCGCAGCTGGTGCCGGCCGGTTTCATTCAAGGCCACCAGGGCCGTCAGGCGTGGTGCGCCGGGGGCGCGGCCAACCCGGGCTTCCGACACGCAGTCATGCTCGGCCAAAGCCTGTTCCAGCATGGGAAGCGCAACTCTTTTCTCTTCGATCTTGACGATGCGGTCCAGCCGGCCGAGCAGGGCGAATCGGCCGTCCTGCAATTTGACCGCATCCGCTGTGTGCTCGTCGGCAGCGTCGATCCATGGAGCGCGTGCATGCAGCGCGCCGTCCGGCGCAGCGCGTGCGCTCAGTCCGGGAAGTGCTTGCCAATCCGTCTGGCCCTGGCGCCATGCCACAGCGCCGGTTTCCGAACTTCCGTAGATCTCGGTGGGCAGACAGCCCAGCCTTGCTTGCAGTGTTCGGGCTAAATCGGCCGGCAGGGGACCACCCGACGAGAATACCTGAATCAAGCCGGGCGCAAGCTGCGTCCATTCGATGGTATCGCTCAGACGGCGCAAGAGCGCCGGACTGGTGACCCATATGGCCGGGCGATGCAGCAGCGTGGCGGCATGCAAGTCTTCCGGAAACGACAGCTGCGCCCGCACGATGGGACGGCCCGCACACAAAGGCCACAACACGCGGAACGGCAGACCGTACATGTGTTGGGGGCTGACGCTGCCCATGACGCAGGCCGGGTTTGCCGTAGCCTTCCACTGGTGTTCCAGCGCTCGGACTTCGTCGCGCAGCTGCGCCCACCGCTTGAATATACGTTTGGGGTGACCGCTGGACCCGGAGGTGCAAATTTCCACCCCTGAAACGCCGGCGTCCAGCGCGCTTGTAGCCAGAGGCGCATGGCCGGCAAGGTCGGCAAGCAGCCGGGTCTTGGCGGGGGGCAGTAATGAATGCGGCGCATCGCTTAGCCACAAATCGACATCGGCATCCAGCACGGCAACGGTGTTCGGTTGAAGTTCGCCGGGCAGCACGGCAATGGCTTCGGCGCGCCAGCAGGCAAGCAGGGCAATGCCCAACTGCGCCGCATCGCGGAACCATAGGCCCACGCGCTTCGCCGACGCCGCTTTCAGTGAGCCCGCGACCCGTAGGGACTGCGCCGTGAACGCGGCATGGTCGAGCTCGGGGCCATGTGCCACAAGGCGGTCGGTGCTGGGCGCCGACAGTAGATCAGGCAGATCGATCCAGCTCATGATGACGGGGTTGGTTCGAAATGCGATGGCCGCAGCAGCCATTCGCCGGCCATCAGCAGGCCAATCACGGCGTAGCTGATGGCGCCGTTGTAGGCTGTCCACCAGCTCCAGGGCGCCCACAAGGCCAGGCCCGCGGCTACGCTTCCATTGACCGCGAAAAACACAGCCCATACCTGCGTGACGCGTCGGGTGTAACGCACGCCTGACGGCGGCAGGTCGGGATGACGCAGCCGGGCCAGGCGTTCGATGACGGACGGGCCGTGGCGCAGGCTGGCGGTGAAAACCAATAACAGCATGGCATTGATCAGGACGGGGTAGGCACGCAGCCACGCCGCCGAATCCGCGACGGCCATGGCGGTGCAAAAAACCAGGGCAATGACCGGCAGCGCGCGGCCGCCGGCTTGCTGTTCCGGCACCCATATGGCGCGCAACAGCCACAGGACGGCTAGCGGCAGGGCCAGCCAGGCGGCCTGAACGTATTCCAGGCTGAAATACACAACGAACGGATAGGCCAACCCAGCCAGCAGCAGGACGGCGCCTATCCCGCGGGTCATGCGCCGTCTTCCTGCTTGCGCCAGACGGCCTCGACCACGTCCTGCACCGTACGCACGGAACGGAAGTCTTCCGCAGCAAGCTTGCGGCCGGTCTGGCGCTTGATGTGGTCGATCAGATCGATGGCGTCGATGCTGTCGATCTCCAGGTCGGTATATAAATCCGTGTCGGGTGCGATGCGCTCGCGCTCGAGTTCGAACAATTCGACGAGCGCGTCGCATAATCCATCATAGATTTCTTCGCGGGTTTGCATGCGTGTATCCCCCTAGACCGGCTTGCGCTGGGCGGCGACGAATTGCGCCAGGCTGGCCACCGTGGCAAAGTGTTCCTGCATGTGGCGCGTTTCGGCGTCGATGCTGATGTCGTATTGCTTTTTTATGGCCAGTCCGAGTTCCAGTGCGTCGACCGAGTCCAGCCCCAGGCCGTCGCCGAAGAGCGGGGCGGCCGTATCGATGTCGTCCGGGCCTATGTCCTCCAGGTCCAGCGTTTTAATGATCAGTGTCTTGATCTCAAGTTCCAGTTGCTTCATGTTGCGCCAATTCCCGTTCAAAATAATGGTGTAGGTGTTCGTTCATCCTGCGTCCGGCCACTGGACCGGGGTGCCGGCTGGCCCACTGCGAAGGGTATAGGTCGTCGCCCACCTCGAGTCGATAATGCATGCGCCGATAGGGTATCCGGTACCACGGCTGGCCCTTGCTCAGGCTGCGCGGGTTCATGTGTATGACGACCGGCGTGATGACGCGCGCGCCGCGCAGGGCGATGGCGCAGGCGCCGCGATGGAATGCCGGCATGCTGCCAGCGGGCGTGCGCGTGCCCTCGGGGAAAACGATGAGCGTTTCCCCCGCGCGCAATGCTGCGGCGGCCCGGTCGAACATTTCGGCGCTTTCATCGTTGGTGACATAGCCGGCGCTGCACACCGCGCCCCGGGTAAACCGATTTGTGGCCAGTCCATGGCGCACGATGCAATTTGCGTCGCGCATTTGCGCAATCAAGAACACAACATCCAGCAAGGAGGGGTGATTGGCAATGACCATCTGGCCGGGCTGACCCAGCCGGTGCCCATTGACGATATCAATGCGCAGTATGCCCGTGCGCACCATGAACCACACGAATAGCCGGAATGCGCCGTTGATCGTCGCACGGGCGCGGCGGCGCCGGCCTGTGACATCGGCCGGCAGCAGTCGTTGCAACGGGAAGACGACCAGCCGCAACAACAGGCCGCCGAGGCCGAATAGCGTGAATGCCATGCCGGTGGCGATCAGTCGCCAGTGCCAGAGGTCTTCGCGGGGCGGTGTGGCGCTCATGCGTGGCGCGTCCAGAGCCAGTGGCGACTGGCTCCCGTGTTGAGCACCGTCGCGGAGCCCAGGCAAAGATGCCGCACGAAGTTGAGCGCGTTGGGCCAGGGCTGTATTGGCTCCTGGGCCTCTGGCGCTCGTTCAAGCGTCCACTGTGGCCCCCGTTCTATGCGGAAGGCAACGGCATACGAAAACGGCACATCGGTAATCCACGGCAAGTAGGCGGGAGGCGGCCGCTGTTCAGCCAGAACGACCAGTGCCGCGGGCGCGCCCCGGCGCAGCAGGAATGCCGCCTCGATGAAGGCATGCTCCAGGCCGTCGGCATTGACCGAAAGGGCGATCGATTCGGTCTTGTCGCCGCGTATGATCGACCACATGCCGGCGATGGCGTTATGCACTGACAGACCGAATGACGTGGGCGAAAGCCCTTCGTGGCGTCCCATGGCCTGCAATAATGCGAAACTGCGCGTGGTCTCCCCATGCTGGGATGCGAATACCAGCGGCATGGGCGGCCGGTCTGTGGCCAGCGGCCACGCGCAGTCGAACACCATGCGCGCCATCGGGCTAAGTCGCCGGCGTTGCATGGGTGTGAGAAATGCCAGGGAAGGGGACTCGTGGTCGGCCAGGGGGCAATAGGGATACCGCGCCCATTGGTCCCAGCTTTCCGCATCGCGCATCTCCGGTGCCGACGCCCGCCATTGTCCGATCGAAAATGTCACCATAACGCGCGATTATACTGGCGAACGGCAAGGGATTTTTGCATTTTGTTACCATTACGGAGACCACAATAGCCACGAGTTTACTGCACCCGCTGCGGCTGACCTGGGGCGTGCCGCAGGCAGCAGGGCATTACACGGCAAGCTCTCTGTCGCCAAGTGACGCGCGTCGGGCGAACCGGCCTCGGCGCGTCGGCGCACAGTCCGACTGGCAAGTCAGCCGGGCGGTGCTACATGCCGGCCGCAGCGCCGCTGCGGGACCCTGCGCGGAGTCACTCAGCCACAGCCGCAGCCATGCGGTGGTGGCGCACGCCATGCCGGGATGGCGGCTTGGGGTGGATTTGGAGCATGTGCGTCCGCGCCGTGTATTGGCGCTTGCCGATTGGGCGTGCAACGCGGGCGAAATCGCCCTATTGCGCGACAAGTCCGGTGCGCAACAGCAGTTAACGTGCTTCTACACCTTGTGGACGTTGAAAGAAGCGTTCATCAAGGCCGCCGGCCTGTCGTTTCCGGCGGACCTGCGCTTGTACGGACTGGATAGGCAGCGTGATGCTTCATTGACGCTGCGGGCGCCACCGGGCGTATGGCATGCGCGCACGTATTCGCTGGGTGCCGACTGGATCGCGAGCGTGGCATGGTCCCACCCCGACGGGGAAACCGGCGCGGAGCCGCAGTGGGCGGCCGGCCCCGACAGCCCACTGCCGGCAATAGAGACGTTGGGCCGCTGGACGTCCGGCGCCTAGGCCGACACCACGCAGTTGCGTTGCCGTTTCTTGGCTTCGTAAAGGCGATCGTCCGCCCGCTTGGCCACATCGTCCAGGGGTTCGTCCTCGTGAAAGCTGGCCACCCCGATGCTGACGGTGAACGGAACAGTCGCGCCTTCGTGGTTATAGACGTGGGCCGATTCGGCCTGCTGACGTATGCGTTCGGCGACAATGGTGGCGTCGGCCTTTTCGGTGCCCACGAGCACCGCCACGAACTCCTCGCCGCCGTAACGCGACACGAAGTCGGCTTTGCGCACTTGTTGGCGCAGGATGGACGCGAATTTGCGCAGCACTTGGTCACCGACCGAGTGGCCGTGGCTATCGTTGATGCGCTTGAAGTGATCCATGTCCAGCATCAGCAGCGTCATGGGCATGCGCGGCCGGACCGTGGCGAGTTGTTGCAGGTTGTGCATCAGTGCGCCGCGATTCAACAGGCCCGTCAACGGATCGTGGGTTGCTTCGCGGTATAGGCGCAGCAACAGCACAAGGTGAAAATAATTGGCGGTAAGGGCAACCACAAAAAGCGCGCTGAGCAACCAGATGTCTTCCCAGCCGGCCGGCGTCATCCAACTGCCCGACACGTATTGCGAAAAAATGTGCAATAACAGCAGGGCCAATCCGGCCACCGCCGATTCGGCCAGGGTGAATGGGAAGATGCTAAGCGTGGCCACCAGCAGAAATGGAATAAAACTGTATCCCACCAGGCTATCGAGCGCGCCTGCCGGCAGGGTCATCAGCACCAACGCGTAGAAGGTAGCCGGCAGCGCAATAAGCAGGCCAGCCGAAATGCGTATTCGGCCGATGCGCGCCCGGCTGCAGCGCGCCAGCCAGATCGTGGCCAGCAGGCCCGCCATCAGGAAGAAGCGGCCGGGGGTGGTGTAGGCCAGCGTGGCGGCCGGCAGCACGGCAATATCCATGATCACCCATAAGGGCGTAAGAATCGCGAAGATCAGCCCCACCACCAGGACGCGGCTGCGCAGATAGTCGCCCCGCGCATAGGCAAAGTCTTTGGAATGGCGCCGGCAGCTAAGTGTGTCTTGAATGGAGCTGATGCCGACAGCTTTGATGCCGGCAAAGGTTCCGGAAGGAGCCTCGGGCTGGCGCCGACGTTCCTGGCCGTTGGGCTGAACGGCCACATCGCGCAGAGCGTCGGCGCCACTCAAGGATGGATCGACGCTCATTTGCTGCTGATGATGACTTTAAGGGCTTTTTCCTGCGCCGCGTTGGCGAATACATCGTATGCACGCAGGAAATCGGGGAAGTCGAAACGATGCGTGATCAGGCTTTCGGGCTGCAGTTTTCCGGACTCGACTGTCTTCATGAGCATGGGCGTGGTGTTTGTGTTCACAAGGCCCGTGGTGATGGTGATGTTTTGTATCCACAGTTTCTGGATTTGCAGGTCAACCGCCGTGCCATGAACGCCCACGTTGGCCAGATGGCCACCGGGCCGCACAATATTCTGGCAAACGTCGAAGGTTTGCGGAATACCAACGGCCTCGATCGCGACATCGACGCCGTCCCGGGTCTGCGCCATGATGGCCTGCACGGGGTCGACTCGGCCGCTGTTGATGACCTCGGTGGCACCGAACTTGGTGGCGAGTTCCAGGCGGGCGTCGTCCATGTCCACCATAATGATTTTGGCGGGCGAATAGAATTGCGCGGTGAGCAGCGCTGCCATACCGATGGGGCCGGCGCCCACGATCGCGACGACATCGCCGGGTTTGACCGCCCCATACAGGACACCGATCTCAAAGCCGGTGGGCAGGATATCGCTAAGCATTACCAGGGCTTCCTCGTCTGCACCGGCGGGGACGGGGTACAGGCTGTTGTCCGCATGGGGGATACGCACGTATTCCGCCTGGGTGCCATCGATAAGGTGGCCGAGTATCCAGCCGCCATCGTCGCAATGGGAATACATCTGCGTTTTGCAGTATTCGCATTTGCCGCAGGAGGTGATGCACGAGATCAGGACGTGATCGCCCTTCTTGAAATTGCTGACGGCATTGCCGACTTCTTCGATGACACCAACACCTTCGTGTCCCAGAATGCGGCCCTTAGTGACGGCGGGGACATCCCCTTTCAAAATGTGCAGATCGGTGCCGCAAATGGTGGTTTTCAGGATACGCACAATGGCATCGGTTGGCTGCGTGATGGCAGGCACAGGAACCGAATCCCAGGATTTTTGCCCGGGTCCGCCGTAAACAAGGGCTTTCATGGTGGTTGGCAGAGTCATGTGTATCTCCTGGAGGGACCGCATTGGGGAAGGCAAGAAATCCATGATCGCATGTCAAGCATTAGCCGCAATTGACATGTATCAACTCTTACTGCGCATTAACCACGGGGAGACTTCAAATGATGGGTCCATTCACGGGCGAAATCACGTTTGAGCCGGGCGCTGAGAAAGGCGGTGATCAACATGGCCAGCAATGCACCCAGGGCCGCCAGGCCCATGTCTTTATGCGCATCCCAGATGTCGCCCTGCGTGCCCAGATAGTGCATGCCCAAGTCGCCGCCGAAAATCGTGGCAGCCGCCCATTCGACCAATTCATACAGGGCCGATGTGCTGAGCGTGACGTCCAGTGGCAGGAAGTAGGCCCAGAAACCACGCACTTCCACGATACGCAGGAAGAACTCGCGTATGGGATAGGCAAGCAACAAGCCATAACAGAAGTGGACCAGCCGGTCGAAATGGTTGCGCTCCCAGCCGAACAGGCTGTTGAACGTGTGCCCCGTCAGGCTATGCCACCATGCGTCGTACGGAACCTTTGCGTACGTGTAATGCGAGCCGACCGTATGCAGCGCAAGAAACACCAGTATCAGCAGCAATGACGCGTCTGAAAACCGGAACCAGCGTCGCGCAGTCCAAAGCGCAATGAACAAGCCAACGACCAGCGCGTTCTCCAGCAACCAGTCGGTACGGCTGTACGGATTAATGGCCAGTGCCAGCCATAGCGCGGCATAGACGCCGGCGGCCGTCGCCACGAAACGCTTGCTGGTCAGCCGCATTATGAGGCGCCACCTTGTGCCTTGCGGCCTATGCGGGTGCGCACCTGATAAATCAGCGTGCCCAGCGCCATGGCGGTGGTTGCGCAAAAGACCAGGATAGCAGTGGTCAGCCCCCAGATATCGGCCATTTTCCCCACTACCATCACCGGGATGGCCGCGCCGGTGTAGGCAATGGCGAAGTAGGTGGCCATATTCGCGCTGCGGCGCTCGTCGTCCGCGTTCAGGGCGGCCATCATGGTCGAGGACATGAAGCAAAGGCCTTGGCCTACGCCGGCCAGCACCATGCAAGCAACAAACGCAAGAACACTGCCTGTGGTCACGCCGGCGGCGACGGCGGCAAGAAACAGTACGAGTGTGCCCAGGCCCAGGGTCAGTCCCCTGACCGGATCTACATTGCGAAACGAGAACTGCGTCACGGTTGCGGCGACGGCCAGGACGAGAAACGCCAAGCCAGGCACAGCGGGTCCGCGCCATGGCAACAAGTCGTACAGGAACGATGGCACCAGAGAGGCCAATAGACTGCCGGTGGCGAACATCAGGAAAGCTGACATGCCGGCCAGCAGGAATGGCGTACGCCTGGCTCGGGCAGGCAATGCCAGCTTCGGGCTGACCGACAAGCGCGACCGCGGTCCCGTCTGCACGCGCAAGGTGGCCCGAAATAGCCATGCGGCATACAAGTTGGCCAACGCCAACGCGCCGACTACGAAGTAGGACAAACGCAAGGGAGCAACACCCGTTTGCGCGAGCATCCCGCTTAGGAGCGGCCCCACCCCCACGCCCAGCGCGATGGCCGCCGACGCCGTCACTGATGCCAGACGGCGGTCCTTGTATGGGTGCGCGTCAACCAGTGCCAGCGTGCCGGCGGTGGTGAGCAGCCCGTTGGCCAAGCCAATAATCCCGCGGGCCACGAGCAAGGTATTGATACTTGATGCAACGCCGGACAAGATGAGTCCCGATGCGACGAGGAATAATGACAGGCAGACCACAGCGTACCGGCCGAGGGTGTCGGACAGCCGGCCGAAGAATAGCAGCGCCACCAGTACGCCGACCATGTAAACGGCGTAGATGTATGTCAGCCCGCTGGGCAATAGACCCCAGGTGGACTGGTACAACGGGTATAGCGGGGTGGGCAGCGAGCTGGTGGCAAAGCCCAGGCCGAGGGCGAACGCGACAGCCAGGAAGCCGCCCCAGCGTTGCAAATATAGCCTGGCAGCATCAAGGTGCATGTAGGTTCAGCCCGGAAACGTGGTTGTAGACCGCAGCAATCAGCCGGAGTTGCGCAGTCCGGCCGCGATCCCATTAATGGTCATGTGGATCGCGCGTTGGCTGCGGTTCTCCCCTTCTTCATCCGTATTCACGTCGTCTTGCGCCGCGCGGTGACGCCGCAGCAGTTCCACCTGCAAGTGATTGAGCGGATCAATATAGGCAAAACGCTCGCTTAGCGCTGCCGCCAACACAGGGTCTTGCGCAAGCAAGTCGTATTGCGCCACGCGCCGGAACATGTCCAGCGTAAGGGCGAACTCGTTCTCTATGCGCAGGAAGACGCCGTTGCGCAAGGCCTTGTCCGGCACCAGGCTGGCATAGCGCCTGGCTATACCCAGGTCGGTCTTGGCAAGCACTTGTTCCATGTTGGATAACAGCGTACGAAAGAATGGCCACACGCGCGCCATTTCCTGCAACTGCGCCATACGTTCGTCGGCCGTGCCGGGGGCGCCGTCGCAGCCGTCGCGCCAATAGGTTTGCAGCGCCGTTCCAACCCCATACCATCCGGTCAGCATAAGACGGCACTGAGCCCACGAGAAGCCCCATGGTATAGCGCGCAAGTCTTCGATCTTCTGGCTGGCCTTGCGTGCGGCGGGACGGGAACCAATGTTCAGGCCGGCGATTTCCAGGATGGGGGTCGATGCGAAGAAATAGTCGTTGAACCCTGGTGTTTCATAGACCAACGCACGGTAGGACTGCTGCCCGATGGTGGACATGAAATTCATGGCGGAGCCGAAATGCGCCATGTTGTCGTCCTCGGTCTGCGACGCCGTCGGGTTGGGTGTAAGGCTGGCCTCGAGCGTTGCGGCAACGAAGGCTTCCAGGTGCCAGCGTCCCACTTCGGCGTCCTTGTACTTGCTCTGTATGACTTCGCCTTGCTCGGTCAGGCGAATTTGCCCGTTGACGGTGCCTGGCGGCTGCGCCAGTATGGCGTCGAAGCTGGAACCGCCGCCGCGCCCCACGGAGCCGCCGCGGCCATGGAATAGGCGCAAGCGAACCCGCCGTTTCTTGAATACTTGAACCAGTTGCCGCTCGGCGCAATAGAGCGCCCAGTTCGAGGTAAGGTAACCCCCGTCCTTATTGCTGTCGGAATAGCCCAGCATGACTTCCTGCATGCCGTCCTGGTCGCGCTGCACGCGTTGCGCCACCTCGGGCATGTCCAGCCACGCCGCCATGATGTCGGGGCCGCGTTCCAGGTCGGGGATGGTTTCGAACAAGGGTACGACCATGACACCCGCCTTCGCGGCATCGTCATCGCCGTCGGGCACTGGCGAAAGAAGCCCGGTTTCTTGCTGCAGCACCAGGACTTCCAGCAAGTCGCTAAGGGTTTCGGTATGGGACACGACAATCTGGCTAATGGCCTTGCTGCCGTATTTGCGGCGTCCGGCCGCCGCCGCGCGCAGGATGGCGAGTTCTTTTTCGGTTTCGTCGGAATAGCGGATCCAGGGCGATGCCAGCGGCCTTACTTGCGTGACTTCCTGGCGCAACAAGGCCACGCGTTCCGATTCCTGCAAGGAGCGGTAGTCGACCGCTTTGCCATTGAATTGCACGCCTGCCACGGTGAATAACTCGGTGAGCATGCGCTCGTGCACGTCCGAGCTTTGGCGCAGGTCGACGGTTGCCAGATGGAAGCCGAAGATGCTCACTGCCTGCAGCAGGCCGCTAAGGCGCAATTGAGCGATCAGCGACCCATGGTGGCGGTCGAGCGAATCGGTGATCGTCTGCAAGTCGGCCTGAAAGGCTTGCGGGTCCTGATACGGCGCGGCCGGATAGGTAGGGCGCAAGGCAAGTTGACGGCCGGTGAGCGCGACGGATGTGGCGGCAAGGCGGGCATAGATATGGATGAATACCCGCCGATAGGGCTCGTCGAATCGGTGCGGCGACGGATCCTTGCTCTGCCGCGCAAGGGCCAGCAATTCAGGGCTGACCTCGCCTAGCGAATGGGAAATCGAGATCTCTGTTCCCAGCGCCTTCACCTCCAGCAAATAGCGTTGCAGTACACGTGTGGATTGCCTTAGCAGCGCCTGTTCCAGGGTGGACGCGTCCACGTTGGGGTTGCCGTCGCGGTCGCCCCCTATCCAGCTGCCCATTTGCAGAAATGGCGGTAATGGGGCGGATTTAACATCGAATGCCGTGCGACCCGGTGTATGCAGTCGTGCCGCCAGGTCCTGGTATAGCCTGGGAATGGCGGTAAGAAAAGTGGTGTCGTAGTAGGTCAGCGCGTTGTCGATCTCGTCGAGCACCGTCAATTTTTCCTGGCGAAGCATGCGGGTTTGCCAGAGCGCCGCCACCAGGCCGGTCAGCCGTTGCTGCAACAACGTATATTCCGCAGGGGTCAGCGTGTCGTTGCTATGAGCCAGCTGCGCAGCGATCTTGCGGTGCAGGTCCAGCGTGCTCTTGCGTTGCACTTCGGTGGGGTGTGCCGTCAACACCGGCACGATGCAGGCGTCTTTCAGGTAATTCAAGATTTTTCGGTTGGTAATGCCCCGGTCTTTCAATAAATCGATGGCATGTTGCAGACTGCCGCGTGTCGGGGTGTCGGCACACAGTTCGTGCTGCCGCTGACGGCGGTTTTGATCTCGGTCTTCCGCAATATTGGATAAATGCAGAAAATAGCTGAACGCCCGTGCGACCGAATTGACTTGGTCGTCGGCCAGCCTGTCGATCTGGCGCTCGAGTATGCGGCTGTCGGCGATGTTGC
>CAZONP010000018.1:0-23081 GCA_964581155.1 uncultured Candidimonas sp.
GCTCACCCACGAAGACCTCGCCGACCGGCGCCGCTACCTGAACGCCCGCAGCACGCTTTACACGTTGCTGGGATTGGGAGTGGTACCCATCGTCAACGAGAACGACACTGTAGTCACAGACGAAATCCGCTTGGGCGATAACGATACTCTGGGGGCCCTGGTCACCAACCTGATCGAAGCCGAGGCGTTGATCATCCTGACCGATCAAACGGGGCTTTACAGCGCTGACCCCCGAACCAACCCGGACGCCACATTCATTGCCATCGGCCAAGCGGGCGATCCGGCGCTGGAAGCCATGGCCGGCGGTTCCGGCAGCTCCATTGGTACAGGCGGCATGCTCACCAAGATTCTGGCCGCCAAGCGGGCGGCCAATAGCGGTGGTCATACGGTCATTGCGTCGGGAAGGGAAGCCAACGTGTTGCTGCGCCTGTCGAAAGGCGAATCAATCGGCACGGAACTGCGCGCCATTCTGCCGGTTCGGTCCGCCCGCCAACGCTGGCTTGCCAACCATTTGCGCGTGCGCGGCCGGGTCACACTGGATGCCGGTGCGGTACGCGCCCTCACTCACGACCATAAAAGCCTGCTGGCCATAGGAGTCACCGGTGTCGAGGGCGAGTTCGAACGTGGCGACGTCGTCGCCTGCGTCGACCAGCATGGCGTGGAATGGGGGCGCGGGCTGATCAACTATTCCGCTGCCGATACACGCCGTATCATGCGCAGGCCCAGCAGCCAGATCGCCAATATATTGGGCAGCATGTCGGACTCCGAACTCATGCACCGCGACAACATGGTGTTTGCACGAGCCTAGGCGCCTTGGAGCAGTCGCCAGGCGCTCGCCGTCATTTCTGCGCGGCAATGAACAGCGTTTCCTTGATTTCCTCCATGACTACGCAGCTTTTGGTTTGTGTGACACCCGGCAGGCGCAACAGAATGTCGCCAAGCAGGCTTCGATACTGGCTGATCTCCTTTATACGCGCCTTGACAAGGTAATCGAAGTCACCTGAAACCAAGTGGCATTCCTGCACCTGCGGAATGCACAGGATTTCCCGCCGGAAATCGTCAAATGTTCGATCCGATTTGCTGGACATGGATATTTCCACGAACACCAGCAGGCCCGCGTCCAGTGCACCGGGAGCCACGCGCGCGTAGTATCCGGTAATCACCCCATCGCGTTCCATGCGCTTCACCCGTTCAATACAGGGAGTAACCGTAAGCCCCACACTCTCGGCCAGATCCGTCATGGATATCCGCCCGTTAAGCTGGAGCGCATCCAGAATGCGCCGGTCGAGCTTGTCTAGCGTATATACTGGATTTCTTTGAATCCGCATTTATTCCCCCTGCTTGCACGTATTCCATGCCGCCTTGCGGCCAACGCGCCAGGCTTTAGCGATTATTACTGAAAAGCAGTATGCGCGGCGGTCAAACAGTAAATTCTTCTGAAATACGCAAATCTTCAATCAAAACTGCTGGGCCTATTGGCCTACCATCCTCTAAACCTGTTATGGATGTTGATTTGAAATGAAAATCATTGTGTTGGGCGCGGGCGTGGTCGGTGTGACCACCGCCTACTACTTGGCGAAACAGGGGCATGAGGTAAGCGTATTTGAACGCCAACCGGCTTCCGCCCTGGAAACCAGTTTCGCAAATGCGGGACAGATCTCGTATGGCTATTCATCGCCATGGGCGGCTCCAGGCGTACCCTTGAAGGCGATCAAATGGATGTTCGCCGAACATCCCCCGCTCTCCATCCGGCCCGACGGCTCGGTGGACCAACTACGCTTCATGTATCGCATGTGGCGCAACTGCACGGCCATACGCTACGCCACCAACAAAGAACGGCTATTACGCCTCTCCGGCTATAGCAGTGCCTGCCTCAAGCAACTGCGCGAAGACATCGGCATAAACTACGAGGGGCGCCAGCGCGGAACCTTACAGGTGTTCCGCACCCAAAAACAGCTCGACGCCTGCGGTCAGGATATTGCGGTATTGAAAGAGGCCGGCATCCGGTACGAGTTGCTGAACCGCGACCAGCTTCACGCCGCCGAGCCCGCGCTGGCCTACACCAAAGACAAACTCGTGGGCGGCTTGCGAACACCTGACGACGAAACGGGCGACTGCCACTTGTTCACCACACGGCTTACCGAAGAGGCCAAGAAACTTGGCGTGGAATTCCATTACGGTGCCGACGCGCAGCAATTTTATGCGTCCGGCTCGGCCATTACGGGCATTCAATGCAATAACGCCCTGCACACCGCCGACGCGTATGTCGTGGCATTGGGTTCGTACTCCACCCGACTGTTGAAACACATAGAGCCCGTGCCGGTGTATCCGCTGAAGGGTTATTCCATAACAGTTCCGATCGCCGACGAAAGCCGCGCCCCCGTATCAACCCTATTGGACGAAACATACAAGATCGCCATAACGCGATTCGACCAACGCATACGCGTGGGTGGCATGGCCGAGATTTCCGGCTACGACCTTACGCTGAACGATAAACGCAGAAAGACGCTGGAAATGGTGGTTGACGACTTGTTTCCCGGCAGCCGAGCCGGCGGCGATGTTGCCTTCTGGACAGGCCTGCGCCCCAAGACGCCCGACAGTACCCCTATTGTTGGGGCCACGCGCTACGGCAATCTATTCCTGAATACCGGACACGGGACGCTTGGATGGACCATGGCCTGCGGTAGCGGGCAATTGTTGTCGGATATTATTTCCAGCAAGCCAACCGAGATCCGTTGCGACGATTTGTCGGTGCTTCGTTACTTGCGTTAGGCGGCAAACATGTAACCCCAGCTGTGTACGGATTTGATCGGCAGTGGTAACCCACTGCCATTGCATTTTCGGCGCAGCCGGCTGACCAGCAGCGCTAGACGGACAGCGGAAATACCCGACGCGTCAGCGCCATAGGCCTGACCCACCGCCAGCCCAAGCTGACCATGTGTGGCACGATGGTCGACGGCACCCAACAAGACCATTAGAAATGCGCGTTCGCCTGTGGTGAGCCCCACACGGCGGCCGTCTGGCCCCGACAAGATCCAGCCTTGCTCCAGCAAACAGTATTTCGGTTGGTCTGGCAGCGGTGCCGCCGGCGCCGCGACACCTGCATGCCCCATGCGCGACATCAGTTGACACACCAGGGCCATGACGAATTGTGGTGACGCGCCGTGCGGACAGAAGGCGTCGACCCCGCATTCCATGGCCCGGAGCATTTGCGCTTCGCGATATGTGTGCACCAGGGCCACCAACCCCGCGCGTGAACGAATCGTGCGCAAGTACACTGCGACCGCGCAATTTTCGGAATGGGAACCGCCAAGGACGATAAGCAGAGGGGTATGGCGTGCGTACTGTGGGCTGAACGCCAACTTATGCAGCGACGTGGCGGCTGTGCAGGAACGGACGTCGAAACCGCCGGCCTGCAACGCGAACGTATGACGATGCGGCCTGCCGCGTGGTGGGCGCAGCGCGTCCGGATCAAAAAACAGTAGGGCTGGATAGGTTTTCATGGCGATAAGTGGGATATGTAGAAGGAATTTATCCCGGATTATCACGAATGTAATCAGCATTATTACCAATGTGATTGAATTAAATCGTTCAATCACAAACGTGAACCAATTTGCAGACCGCCTCCGCCATGCCCGAAAGATGCGCCGGCTCAGCCAGGCTGCGCTTGCGGCCAAGTGCGGACTGTCACAAAGCGCCATTGCCAATTATGAAACCAAAAACCGGCAATCCGCTAAAGATTTCTTCGGGCTGGCCAACGCACTGGACGTCAACGCGTTATGGCTTGCGCACGGAATCGGGCCGATCGAAGCCGTTTCCCTGCCAGCCCCCATTCCCGCCTACATGCTGGCGGAATCGTCGCCGGTCCAGAAGCTGGCCCCATGGCCGCTGCCGGATATTTCGCCGGATATGTATTGGACACTGCCCGAAAACGAGCGCAAATTCATCCAGAGCACAATGACCAACCTCATTATGTCCCTGCATCAGAAGCGCACCATGCCGTGAAACTTCTACGATAAGCACCTATACTTCGTGTCACGCAGGGGTACTCGTTGACTTTCAACGGGTTGAGAAAAACCCTTCGTACCAGTACGGATAATGCCGATGCTGGAAGCGTACTCGTTGGCCATCGCCCGATGGTGGCGGGACTATTCCTATCGGCTCCAGTTAATTTTCGTGGAGCTTGTCTTGAAACTCATCACCAAATTCACCGCTGAAACTGCCCAGGCAGATGCCGCAGCACTCGCACCCCTTCCCCAGTCGAAAAAAACCTATCAGATCGGCTCACGTCCGGACATACGCGTGCCTTTTCGCGAAGTGGCGCAGGACGATACGCCCGCCATGTTCGGCGGGGAAACGAACCCGCCGCTAGTCATTTACGATACCAGCGGACCCTACACAGACCCGAACGTCAGCATAGACATGCGCAAAGGTCTTGCGGCGTTGCGCAGTCAGTGGATCCAGGAGCGCAATGACACCGAACAACTGGCTGGCCCCAGCAGCCAATATGGGCGTGTCCGCCTCCAGGACCCCGCGCTGGCTGCCATGCGCTTTGACCTTAAACGCCAGCCTCGCATCGCGAAGCCGGGCGCCAACGTCTCGCAAATGCACTACGCCAGGCGCGGCATTGTCACACCCGAGATGGAGTTCGTTGCCATCCGCGAAAACCTTAAACGCGAACACTATGTGGAGGCCTTGCTCGCAAGCGGCCCTGACGGCGAAAAACAAGCCAAGCGCTTGCTGCGGCAACATCCCGGCCAGTCGTTTGGCGCGGCTATACCCGCGTCCATCACGCCGGAGTTCGTGCGCGCCGAGATCGCCCGGGGCCGGGCAATACTACCCGCGAATATCAACCATCCCGAATGTGAGCCCATGATCATCGGCCGCAATTTCCTGGTGAAGGTCAACGCCAACATTGGGAACTCGGCGCTTGGCTCCTGCATCAGCGACGAAGTCGAGAAAATGACATGGGCCATACGCTGGGGCGGCGATACGGTCATGGACTTGTCGACCGGCAAGAACATTCACGAAACACGCGAGTGGATCATACGGAACTCGCCGGTGCCCATCGGCACCGTGCCCATCTATCAGGCGCTGGAAAAGGTCGACGGCAAGGCGGAAAACCTGACGTGGGAGATATTCCGCGACACGCTGATTGAACAGGCCGAGCAAGGCGTGGACTACTTCACCATACACGCGGGCGTGCGCCTGGCATTCATTCCCATGACGGCTGACCGGATGACAGGCATCGTGTCGCGTGGCGGCTCGATCATGGCCAAATGGTGTCTGGCACACCATAAAGAAAGCTTCATTTACGAACGCTTCGAAGACATCTGCGAGATCATGAAGGCCTACGATGTAAGCTTTTCGCTGGGCGATGGCCTGCGTCCGGGCTCGGGCTACGATGCGAACGATGAGGCACAATTCGCCGAACTAAAGACGTTGGGCGAGTTGACACAAGTGGCATGGAAGCACGACGTACAAGTCATAGTCGAAGGGCCGGGCCACGTACCCATGCAACTGATAAAAGAAAATATGGATATGCAGCTTGAACACTGCCACGAAGCGCCTTTCTATACGCTGGGCCCGCTGACCACAGACATCGCCCCGGGCTACGACCACATCACCTCGGGCATAGGCGCCGCGCTCATAGCCTGGTATGGCACCGCCATGCTGTGTTATGTCACACCCAAGGAACACCTGGGCCTGCCCAATAAGAAAGACGTGAAGGACGGCATGATCACTTACAAAATAGCCGCCCATGCCGCCGACCTCGCCAAGGGGCATCCCGGCGCAGCCATCCGCGACAATGCCTTATCCAAAGCGCGCTTCGAATTCCGTTGGGACGATCAGTTCAACCTGGGCCTGGATCCGGACACAGCCCGGGAATTCCACGACGAAACCTTACCCAAGGACTCCATGAAGGTCGCCCATTTTTGTTCGATGTGCGGGCCGCATTTTTGCAGCATGAAGATAACGCAAGACGTGCGTGACTACGCCAAGGAAATAGACGCATCGGCCTGACGAAAAAGCGGCCCCCGCAGGGGCCGCTTTTTCAGTGAAGGTGCTTCAGCTTTTCATGGCTACTTCACCGCGTACAGGAACAGCTCGACACGACGGTTCATTGCCCGCCCGTCGGCTGTGCTGTTGTCCGCAACCGGGCTACTTGCCCCGCGACCTTCAGCGGTAAGATTCGCAGCCGGCACGCCTTGTTGCGACAGGTAATTTGCTACTGCACGAGCGCGGTTCACCGAAAGCGTCTGGTTGGTTGCCGACGAACCGGTGCTGTCTGTGTAGCCAATAGACTTGGCGCGCAGTTCGGGGTGTTGAACCAAGGCGCGCGACACGCTGTCGAGCACTGGCAGAAGTTCGGACTTCAGGCCGTATTTGCCGGTATCGAAGGAGACGTGGCTGGGAATGTTGACCCGCAACGTACCATCGGGCATTTCCGTCACGTCTACCCCCAGGCTGCTGGCGCCGGATTTTTCTACGTCGTTCTTCACGCCGGCCCAGTTGTACCCTGCAATGCCGCCTGCGACGGCGCCAATACCTGCGCCAATAGCTGCCGACTTGCTGCTGTCACCAATCAAGGCGCCCAGCCCGGCACCAACGGCCGCGCCCGCACCTGCCCCCATGGCAGTCTTGCCGCCCTGACCCATACCTTGCATGTTGGCGCAACCAGCGACCAACGCCATGATCCCGATGCACGAAGCGAGTTTGCTCGCTCGTATTGTTACTTTCATTCGATTCTCCTTATCCCGTAGGTAAGCAAGCTTTCGCTGCTGCGCCCATGCTACCAAGCGCAACCAAGGAGAGTTGTTACAGTTTGGTTCGATTAAAAAATACCTTGCATTAATGCAGTATCTGACTAAGAAACAGGCGGGTGCGTTCGTTTTGGGGATTGTCGAAGAACGCATCGGGTGAATTCTGTTCCACGATCTGGCCTTCGTCCATGAAAATGACGCGGTCGGCCACTTTGCGAGCAAAGCCCATTTCGTGCGTCACACATAGCATGGTCATGCCGCTTTCTTCGGCCAGACCGACCATGACATCAAGCACTTCTTTCACCATTTCCGGGTCCAGCGCCGACGTGGGCTCGTCAAACAGCATGATCTTGGGACTCATGCACAACGATCGCGCAATGGCCACGCGTTGCTGCTGGCCACCGGATAATTGGCCCGGGTACTTGGCCGCCTGGTCCGGGATACGCACGCGCTCCAGATACTTCATGGCCTCCGCTTCGGCTTGCGCCTTCGAGCGCTTCAAAACCCAGATAGGCCCCAGTGTTAGGTTCTCGAGCACCGTAAGATGCGGAAACAAATTAAAGTGCTGGAACACCATTCCAACGTCGCGCCTGATGGCCTCGATCTGCTTCAAGTCGTTTGTAAGCTCTGTGCCATCCACAATCACGCTGCCCTGCTGATGCTCTTCCAGCCGGTTGATGCACCGGATAAGGGTGGATTTCCCCGAGCCCGAGGGCCCGCAAATCACGATGCGCTCGCCGGCCGCCACGTCCAGATTAATGTTGCGCAATACGTGAAATTCGCCAAACCACTTGTTGACATTCTCCATGCGGATAATGGCCTCGGCCATGTCTGTACTCCTAGTTGGTATCGGCGCAAGCTCCGATTCGCGCGCGGCGACGATCACCGTTCGTAGCCCGTAGCCAGTCTTTTTTCCAGCGACTGACTGTAGCGTGAAATCGAAAAGCAGAAAATAAAGTAAATGAAGGCAATGAACAGATAGGCTTCGGCGCTGAACCCGCGCCAGGCGGCGTCGGCCACCGCTGTCTTGGCGGCTTGGGTCAGGTCGAATATGCCAATGATCACGACGAGCGATGTGTCCTTGAACAGAGATATGAATATCCCCACCAGCGGCGGGATCACCACTTTCAGGGCTTGCGGAAGGATGATCTTGCGCATTTGCTGCCAGTAGCTAAGGCCCAGTGATTCCGCGCCCTCGTATTGTCCATTGGGGATGGCTTGCAGTCCCCCGCGCACAGTTTCCGCAATATAGGCTGCGGCAAACAGAATGATGGCGATCTGCGCCCGCAGCAGTTTGTCGATGCTGAAGCCCTCGGGCAGGAACAAGGGCAGCATGACCGAAGACATGAACAACAGGCTGATTAAAGGGACGCCCCGGATCAGCTCTATATAGATGACGCACAAGGCCTTCACCGCCGGCATGTCTGAACGGCGCCCCAACGCCAAAAGCAGCCCAAACGGAAAGGCAAAGGCAATGCCGAAGGTGGCCAATATGAGCGTAAGCGGCAAGCCGCCCCAGCGGTCATTTTCCACGTAGCTCATGCCCAGCACGCCACCCCACATCAGTATGGCGACTATGGACAGGCCCGCCGCCCACATCAGCCCCAGCCACGGCTTCCAGAACCACCTGACACAGCTGCAGATGATGACGGCAACAAGGACAAACGTGGCAAGCAAGGGCCGCCACTGTTCATCGTAAGGATAAATGCCGAACAGGATCAGCCGGTGTTTTTCGGCAATGAATGCCCAGCATGCGCCGCCGGACGCCCGGCATTCCTGTGCGCTCGTAGCGCTGAAATTGGCCCGTATGAACAGCCATTCAACCATGGCGGGAATGACCATCAACAACAGCCAGACCACCAGCACCGTCAGCAGCGTGTTGGCGGGCGACGAGAAAAGACCGGCGCGTGCCCAGGCGATTAGCCCCTTTTGGGCGGTGGGCGGGGGCAGCTCGGGTATTGCCGTTGTGTGAATGGACATCAGCGCTCCACCAGCGCAATACGCTTGTTGTACCAATTCATGAAAATGGAAATGGACAGGCTTACGGAGAGGTAAGCCGCCATGATGATAAGGATGCCTTCAATGGCCTGCCCCGTCTGGTTGAGCGTCGTGTTGACGATGGAAACGATGTCCGGATAGCCAATGGCCACAGCCAGCGAACTGTTCTTCGTCAGGTTCAAGTATTGGCTGGTCATGGGGGGGACGATAACGCGTAATGCCTGGGGCAGGACCACTAAACGCAGGACACGCGCCCGCGATAAGCCGATGGCTTCGGCCGCTTCCCATTGGCCGCGATTTACCGACTGGATGCCGGAGCGCACGACTTCGGCCACGAAGGCGGACGTATAAAGGATTAGCCCCGCCAACAAGGCGGTGAATTCCGGCGACATGGAAATGCCGCCAGTGAAATTGAAACCGGTAAGGGCCGGGAATTCAATCGTAAGGGACGCACCGCTTGCCAACCACCCCAACAGTGGCAAAGCCACGATAAGCGCCAACGCGACGCGGCCCAGCGGGAAAATGGCGCCGGTTGCCTCTTGGCGTTTTTTTGCCCAATGCGCAACGACAATGGTAATGACAATAGCCACCGCCAACCCGGCAAGCATCCAGTCCAGGGCATCGCCCTGCAAGGACGGCAGTTTCAGTCCGCGGTTGGAGATGAATACGCCGGCCACCGGATTCAGCGCTTGCCGGGGACCCGGCATGCTTTCGGTAATGATGGCGTACCAAAAAAATAGCTGCAGCAATAGGGGGATATTGCGCATGACTTCAATATAGGCGCTGGCTACGCGCGATAACAGCCAGTTCTTGGAAAGCCGTGCAATGCCAAGCAGCGTACCGAATAGCGTTGCGGCAATGATTCCAACGACGGACACACGCAACGTATTGATCAGGCCTACCCAAATGGCGCGCCCGTAAGTGTCGGCAGGCGCGTACGCAACCATGGATTCGCCAATGGCAAACCCGGCCTCACGGTGTAGAAAGTCGAAACCCGTGGAAATATTCCGAACTGCAAGATTGTTCAGCGTGTTGGATACGAGATACCAAACCCCGCAACCCACAATGCCTAGAATAAGCACCTGATAAACAAGCGACCGCATGCCGGGATCGTTCCACGACAAGCGTCGTTTGTGCGCGCGCGGCACTGCTGTGTTTTTCGTCATAGGGATGAAACCGTTAGGGAGCCCTGACGCGGCGCTCCCGTATTGCATGGGCCGGGTGAAAAGCACCCGGCCCCCGTACTATATAGCTATAAAGCAGTGTTAACGGATAGGCCAGGCATACATCAGGCCGCCGTCACGCCATTGGGCATTGAGCCCGCGTTCGAGCTTCATGGGCGTATTGACGCCAATGTTGCGCTCGAAACTTTCTCCGTAATTTCCGACTTGCTTGACGATGTTATAGATCCATTTGTTGTCGATGCCCAGACCCTTGCCCATTTCACCCGTCACGCCCATCATGCGCTGGATGGTCGGGTTCGTGCTTTTGAGCATTTCGTCCACCGTGGCGGAGCTGACACCATATTCCTCGGCTTCGAGCATGGCGTTCAGTGTCCAGCGCACGACAGTGAACCAGGCGTCGTCGCCCTGACGGACCATGGGGCCAAGCGGCTCTTTCGAGAAGTCTTCGGGAAGAATTTGGTGGTCTTGTGGATTGGCAAGTGTGGAACGCATGGTGGCAAGACCGGACTTGTCGGTCGTGAAGGCGTCGCAACGGCCCGCCGCGTACGAGCGCATGGCTTCTTCTGGATTGTTGATGACGACCGGCTTGAACTCCAGCTTGTTGGCACGGAACCAATCCGCAAGGTTCAGTTCGGTGGTTGTGCCAGGTTGCACGCATACTGCCGCGCCGCCTAGTTCCTTGGCACTTTTCAGGCCAAGACTTGTCTTGACCATGATGCCTTGGCTGTCGTAGTAGTTCGTGCCCGCACTGAGCAAGCCAAGCGTTGTGTCGCGCGTAAGCGTGGCCGTGGTGTTTCGGGTGAGCACGTCGATTTCGCCGGACTGCAAGGCGGTGAATCGCTGCTGCGTGGTAAGCGGCGTTGCCTTGAATTTTGTGGCGTCGCCAAATACCATGGCTGCGATGGCCTTGCACAGATCAACGTCGATGCCGGTCCATTGGCCCTTGCTGTCGGCAATGGAGAAGCCTGGTATGCCAGTCGAAACCCCGCATTGCACAAAGCCCTTTTTCTTGACTGCGTCGAAGGTTTCGCCGGCGTTGGCAGTTGCGGCAACGAAAAATAGCGATGCGCCTAACGCGGCTGCTTTGATTAATTTCATGGATGGCCCTTTGGGTTGGTTCCCGATGATGAACACGGCTTACAATCGTTATTGCGCCGTCAGCGTTCCGATCGTAGCTGCTCAGTACCACGAAAAAAATGGGGGATATCCCTTGTGAAACGAGCGCTTACATTCGTTCGGCAACACACTCCGGATCCAAGAATTAACACTTATGATCGAATTCAATCACGTCTTCAAATCGTACGGGCGAGGGCGCAATATCCTGGCCGATGTCAATTTTCGTATACAGCCTGGCGAATTCGTTTTCGTCTCGGGCCCATCGGGCGCGGGCAAGTCCACACTGCTCAAGCTGATCGGCGGACTTGAGCCGCCCAGCCGCGGGGCGGTGAACGTGAACGGGCACCGCATCGATCGCATGCCGGCAAGCGCGCGCCCTTATCTGCGTCGCGCTGTGGGTGTCATCCTGCAGGACACGCACTTGCTATACGACCGCAACGCCATCAGCAACGTGCTGTTGCCGCTGGCCGTCGTCGGCCTCGAAACCCGTCTGGCGGGTACCCGCGCACGCGCCGCCATGGACAAAGTGGGACTGTCGGGAAAGGAAGACCTGAATCCGATCGAGATGTCGGGCGGCGAACAACAACGCCTGGCAATCGCGCGGGCCATTGTGAACAGGCCCACGATACTTATCGCCGACGAACCTACCGCCAACCTGGATCAGGAAAGTGCGCATCGCATCATGAAGGTTTTCCGCGATTTCAACCGCGTAGGCGTCACCACGCTTATCGCGTCGCATGACCAAGCCCTTATGGCCAATTATGCATCCCGGACGCTGCGCCTGACCCCTGGGCGCTTCACCGACATACCGGGAGCCGCAGAATGAGCCGCTGGCTACGCCAACACCGCTACGCCTCCATGGTTGCACTGCGCCGCCTGTGGTCACAACCCTTTTCATCCTTGTCCAATATTATCGTCATCAGCCTGACACTTGCCATTCCCATCGTGGCGGCATCAGTGCTGGTCTCGGCGCAGCCGGTCGTACGTCAAATACCCGTCTCGCCCGAAGCCACGCTTTTCCTGCAACCGGGGGCCGGTAACGACAAAACGGCGCAACTCACCGCTTACCTGGCCGAAAAACATGGAGATCAAATCCAGTCCTTGCGGGTGGTCGCCAAAGACGACGCCCTGAAAACACTGAAGGCCAATCCGTCATGGCACGACGCGCTTTCCGTCCTTACCGACAATCCCTTGCCCGACGCGGTCGTGGTCACCCTGGCAGACTCGCCGGATCTGGCGCAGCGCGCCAACGCCTTGGCAACTGAATGGCGAAAACTGGATGATGTGGATGCCGTGCAACTGGACAGCGAATGGGTCAGGCGCCTGGAAGCCATCCTGGGCTTCGTGCAGATCGGCCTGTGGTTCCTGGCCAGCGGCGTGGCGCTGGTTGTCCTGGCCACGGTATTCAATACGGTGCGCATGCAGGCGCTGACCCAGCGCGAAGAGATAGGCGTGGCAAGGCTGGTGGGCGCAACGGAATCATTTGTACGGCGCCCATTCCTGTATCTGGGGGCACTTACCGGCGTAATTTCAAGCCTCGTGGCAATTGCGCTTTCGGCCCTTGCCCTATACCCGCTGAATAATGCGCTGGCCAAGCTGGCCAGCAGCTACGGAACACAAGTTGTGCTGCGCTTGCCCGACGCGTTCAATCTGCTGCTGGCCATAGCTGTCGTCGCCATACTGGCGGCACTGTCCGCTCGCTGGTCGGTTACCAGGAACACGCGCTTTTAATGTTTCTGAACACTGATCCACAACTTGGCCGTTTCGCCATGCGGGTGGTCGAGTGGCAACGACAGCACGGCCGCAGCCACCTGCCATGGCAGGGTACGCAAGATGCATATCGCATATGGCTGTCAGAAATCATGTTGCAGCAAACCCAGGTATCGACGGTTATTGGCTATTACTCGCGCTTTCTTGATCGCTTTCCGACAATTGCTTCCCTGGCCGGCGCCTCGCAGGAGGAGGTCATGCCGTATTGGGCGGGCCTGGGGTACTACGCACGCGCGCGGAACCTGCATCGCTGCGCACAGGAGCTCGTCAACACCTGGAATGGCCGTTTCCCGTCAAGCGCGGCTGAAATCGCCACGCTTCCGGGGATTGGACGATCCACTGCCGCCGCCATTGCCGCCTTCGCCCATAACGAACGCAGTCCCATCATGGACGGCAACGTCAAGCGGGTCTTCGCCCGCTACTTCGGCATTCACGGCGTGACCAGTCAACAGAAAACCGAACGGATCCTGTGGGACACCGCGCATGCCGCGCTGGATGCGGCGCCCAAGGCGCTTGATATGCCGGCATATACGCAAGGCCTTATGGACCTGGGTTCAGGCTGTTGCACCCGGGGGCGTCCCGACTGCATGCGTTGCCCACTACAGGCAACGTGTCATGCGCACCGCAGCGCGACCCAGGATCAACTGCCCACGCCCAAGCCCAAGAAATCCGTTCCCGAACGGCACTGCGCCATGCTCATACTGGAAAATGCCGGTCTGGTGCTATTGGAACGCCAAGTGTCTCCCGGCATTTGGGGTGGTCTGTGGAGTCTGCCCAAATTCGACGACGCGGCATCGCTGCAGGCGGCCTGTGTCAACTGGGGCCAGGCCGGGACCACTGTGCACCGAATGGCCGGCTTGCGCCATGTTTTTTCGCACTTCAAGCTTCACATAGAGCCGTGGCACGTGCCATGCAAGAATCCCATCATTGCCGAGCCTGGACCTGAACAGGCATGGATCCCGGTTGCGGAGCTGTCCTCCATTGCACTGCCCGCTCCGATCAGCAAACTATTGGACGGCGTGTTCGCGGCCGGGCCTAGTGACGCATGGGCCGATAACGGCTGATGCTCATCATGATCCCGCAGGCCACGCCGAGCGTCAGCAGCGCCGTTCCGCCATAGCTCATGAAGGGCAAGGGAACACCCACCACAGGCAATATGCCCGTGACCATGCCGACATTCACGAATACATACACGAAGAACATCATGGACATGGATCCCGCCATGAGCCGACCAAACTGGGTATGTGCGCGAGCCGCAATCGCCAGGCCTCTTATGATCAATAAGGCGTACAGGATCAACAACATGATGCCGCCATACAAACCAAATTCCTCGGCGTAGACGGCAAAGATGAAATCGGTGGTCCGTTCCGGAATGAAGTCCAGATGGGATTGCGTCCCCAGCATATAACCCTTGCCATAAATGCCCCCCGAGCCGACGGCGATCATGGACTGTATGGTATGAAACCCCTTGCCCAATGGATCGGAGCTGGGGTCCAGCAAGGTGCACACGCGATATTTCTGGTACTCGTGCAGCACCACCCAGTCAACGTCAGGTTGGCAAATCTGGTCTTCGGAATATACCAGCGCACCCAGTCCCGCTACGATGACGAACACGACCGGCAACAGGAGCTTGAACGACAAGCCGCCGAAATAAATGACGCAGAATCCCGAGACGAAGACCAATAAGGCGGTGCCGAGATCGGGTTGCATCACAATGAGCGAAAACGGCACAACCAACAAGACTGCCGCCACAAAGAAATCCAGCACCCGCAGGCTTCCCTGGTTGCGATGGAAATACCAGGCCAGCATGAGCGGAACGGAAATCTTCAACATTTCTGACGGCTGAATTCGTGCCACCCCAAGATCCAGCCAACGAGTGGCGCCCTTGCTGGTCTCGCCAAAAAATTCCACGCCTAGTAGCAGCACAACACCGATCACATAAAAATACGGGGCAAGGCGCATGAGCAACGGCGGCGGCACCAGAGCTGCGCCCCACATGAAAGCGAACGCGATCAGAAAATTGCGCAACTGGTCGGCAAAGCGCCAGTCGGTGCCGCCAACGGCGGAATGCATGACCGTCAAACCCAGTATGGCCATGATGGCCAATAACGCCAACAATGGCCAGTCGAAAACCGTGAGCAACTTGAGTGCCTTGCGTACGACTTGCATCATGGCATCGTCCCCGACGCCCTGCCAGTTTCCGCCGCCAGGCGCGCGGGTGCCAGCCAGTAGTCGAATACCGTGCGGGCCACCGGCGCCGCCACCGTTGAGCCCCAGCCGCCATTTTCGACAATTAGAGCCACCGCAATTTGCGGGTTTTCCACGGGCGCATATGCCATGAACAAGGCGTGGTCGCGCAGCCGCTCCTGTACGGTAGCGCTGTACTTGGCGCCTTTAAGGCTGTAGACCTGTGCCGTTCCCGTCTTGCCGGCCGCCTGGTAAGGCGCGTCAGTGAATGCCCGGCGCGCGGTGCCTTTGCGGATCACGTCCGTCATTGCATTACGGATCACGTCGAGATTCTCCGCTTTCAACGGAATGGTGTAGGACGGCGCCGTCACCGTCCGCGTGGCCTGCCCCGTTTCCGGATTTTCGACCAGGCTGACCAAGTGCGGCTTCATATAGGTTCCATCATTGGCCAATACCGCAGTCGCCTGGGCCAGTTGCAGCAAGGTGAACGCGTTATAACCTTGCCCCACCGTCACGGAGACAGTCTCGCCCGCATACCAGCGTTGCTGCTCCGGCTTCTTGTACGCCTGACGCTTCCATTCAGTGGACGGCAGGACGCCGCGCCGTTCCCCTTCCAGATCTATGCCGGTAATCTGGCCGAATCCGAACTGTTTGCTGAAGTCGTGCAGCGCGTTCACGCCAATTTCAGGCCCCAGGGAAAAAAAGTACGTATCCGACGAAACCACGATGGCGCGATGCATGTCGGTGGACCCATAGACAACCCCGCCGGCATTGCGGAACCGCTGCCCGCCAAACTCGAAATAACCCGGATCGGAAATGCGTTGGGTGGCAGTGCGCTTGCCAAGTTCCAGGGCAGCCAGTCCTACGAATGGTTTATATGTGGAACCAATGGGGTACGTACCGTAGAGCGGCCGATTGATCAAGGGGTGATCGGGTGACTCGTTGAGCTTGCGCCAATTTTCCACATCGATACCGTCAATGAACAAGTTCGGATCGAATGAAGGGGCAGACACGAACGCCAGCACATCGCCGGTTTTGGGCTCAATGGCTACCAGAGCGCCACGCTTGCCTTCGAACTGTTTCTCGGCTTCTTTTTGCAAACCGATGTCAATGGACAGCACCAGGTCGGCACCAGGGATCGGTTCGATGCGGCTAAGCGTGCGCACCGGACGGCCTGTGGCCGTCACTTCGACCTCTTCAACACCGGTACGGCCGTGCAAGGCCTCTTCCCATGTCTTTTCAATGCCTTTCTTGCCTATGGTATTGCTGCCACGATAATTTCCCAACAGCCCTTGCTCTTCAAGGTTGGCAAGGTCACCTTCGGAAATGCGCCCGACATATCCCAGGACATGGGCCGCAGCTTCGCCGTGCGGATATTCGCGTACCCAACGCGCGCTCAATTCCACCCCAGGAAACTTGTAGGAGTGCGCTGCGAACCAGGCAGCTTCGGTCTCGTTCACACTGTTACGCAGCAATACCGGGTTGTAACGACCTGTCTGGTTCATATGCTGGAAAAAGCGCCGCCGATCCAAAGGGCTGATATACACCAATTGCCCCAGGGAATCGAGCATGTCGTCCATGGCGCCCTTGACGTCGGCCGGCACCACTGAAAGCGTGTAGTCCCGATAGTTCCTGGCCAGCACCACACCATTGCGGTCCATGATTTCGCCGCGACGGGGCGGGATCGGCACCACAGCGATCCGGTTCTGATCGGCACGCGCGGAAAGGCCTTCATAGCGGACCACCTGCAAGTACCACAGCCGGCCCACCAGGCCGCCAAAACAAAGCAATGCGAATATGCCGGCCACACAGGCGCGTATCAGTATCTTGCGCTTCTGGTTATGCGTGGTCTTCTTGAATTCGAACATAAGTGCATCGCGGCACGAGCGGCTAAGCCGACCCGGCGTCACCCTCGTCCAGGCGCCGCTGCGGCATATGCAACAACACATCAACCAGCGGCCACAGGGCAACGGTGAACAAAGCGGACCACAACCACTCCCAGCCGGTCCATTCACCGGCCAGCCATACAAGGCTTAGACGTGTTACCGCTTCCGCAACCACGAAGACCGGCAGCAGATGTATGGCCTGAACGACGGCATTGAAGCGTTGCAGCCTGCGATGCAAGCTTAACGCGCCGTAGGCGGCCAGCGTGTAGACGAGCGCATGCTCACCCAGCAGTCCGCCATCGTGCACGTCGATGAGAATACCGAAGATGAACGCGGCAAGCATATTCACGCGTCGCGGCTCGTTCAGGCACCAGAAGACGATGACCAGCAACAGCAGATCCGGAGCAGGCGCCCACAAGCGCCAGGGCAGCAGCGAGATCAACCATGTAAGAAGAATCGTTACCCAGATGAATAACGGGCTGGACGGCCGTTTGAACGGCGACGCGTCGATGGGCTGGAGCGAACTCAGCGAGGACGGCCGATACCCCTTCATGGGGCCGCGATCATTCGGCTTGTGAACCATTCGGCGTCAGCTCCTGACTGAATTCCATGCTGGAAACATCCACTCGCAACACTAGAAAATGGCGGTGGCGTTCGGGATGGGATAAGGGCGTTGCCACTGCCAGGGCGAATCCCGTAGCGGAATCGTGCTCGACACCGTCCACCTTGGCAACGGGCAGCCCAGCCGGAAACAGACCGCCGACGCCACTGGTTACCAGCGTATCGCCCGGCTCGAGGTCCACGTTCGCGGGCAGGTAGCGTACTTCCACCTTACCGGAAACATTGCCACCAAAGGCGATCAGGCGAAGGCCGTTGCGCAGCGCCTGCACGGGTATCGACAGCTTGTCGTCGGTAAGCAGCGCCGCTTCCGAAGTGAAGGGCGTAACCCGCACTATCTGGCCCACAATCCCGCCCTCGTCGATTACCGGCATGCCCGGCTGAATACCGCTGGACGTGCCTTTATTAAAGACGAGGTGGTGCGCGAAGGCGTTGGGAGGCTCATAAAAGACCTCGACCGCCACGGAAGGCTGCACGACGGCATCGGCCACATTGAGCAGCCGGCGCAACTGCGCGTTTTCGGTGGCCAATTGTGCCGCGTGCGTGGATATTTGCGCCAGTTCGATGCGCTGCCGTTGCAAGGCCTCTTTTTCGGTACGGGCCAGCGCGGCGGCATCGGCCCAGCTTTTAACGTGCTCCAGGGCATCGCGGGGTGCCAGCATGAGCCGCTGAAAGGGGTACAACACCACCGAGACCGCCTGCCTTGCGGGGTCAAGCACGCGCCAACGCGCATCGACGATCAATAGACTAAGGGCAATAAAGACAAACACGAACAGCCGGAACTCGGTCGTTGGGCCGCGCTTGAATAGCCTGATCGTGCCATTTTCTTGCATTGGTTAGTCGTACCTGCACCATGGTCAGGCCGGCGCACAACCACCGGCACCCGACCCTTTTACTGCACCGAAGTTAATCGTAAATGAACACCGTACCTAGGCGTTCAAGATGTTCGAGGGCCTCGCCGCAGCCACGAACCACACAGGTAAGCGGGTCGTCCGCCACCACGACAGGCAGTCCGGTTTCCTCTTGAAGAAGGCGGTCCAGATCGCGCAACAGCGCGCCCCCGCCGGTAAGCGCAATGCCCTTGTCGGTGATGTCGGCCCCGAGTTCAGGTGGCGTCTGTTCCAGTGCGGTTTTGACCGCCGACACGATCTGGTTGAGCGGATCGGTCAGGGATTCAAGGATTTCATTGGACGACACGGTGAAACTGCGTGGCACGCCTTCCGAAAGATTGCGGCCCTTGACTTCAATTTCGCGCACTTCAGACCCTGGAAATGCGGAGCCGATCTGCTTCTTGATGAGTTCCGCAGTGGGTTCACCAATAAGCATGCCGTAGTTGCGGCGAATGTAGTTGATGATGGACTCATCGAATTTGTCGCCGCCCACGCGGGCCGACCCTTTGTAGACCATCCCGCCGAGCGAAATGATGGCCACTTCGGTCGTGCCGCCGCCAATATCGACGACCATGGAACCGCTGGCGTCGGACACATTAAGCCCGGCGCCTATGGCAGCCGCCATGGGTTCTTCGATGAGATACACCTGGCTCGCGCCCGCACCCAAGGCGGATTCCCGAATCGCACGGCGCTCGACCTGTGTGGAACCGCAAGGGACGCAAACGATGATTCTGGGACTTGGGGCGAACATGCTGCCTGGATGCACCATGCGAATAAACTGCTTGAGCATTTGCTCGGTAACGGTGAAGTCGGCAATAACGCCGTCCTTCATGGGGCGGATGGCTTCGATATTGCCCGGCACGCGGCCCAGCATTTGCTTGGCTTCGCGGCCTACCGCCTGAATGGTTTTCTTGCCATTGGGTCCGCCGTCGTGGCGGATGGCGACGACTGACGGTTCATCAAGCACAACCCCTTTGCCCCGAACATAAATAAGCGTATTGGCTGTACCGAGATCGATTGCCATATCGGTGGAGAAGTAACTACGGAGAAATCCGAACATGGGCGCTCAGTAAAATCAGAATTGAAAAAGTCCCGCACGTTGCTTGAAACCGGCAATCGACCGCCAATGCGGGCGCCGGAAACCAACCAGGGAATTAAACCAACAATGATAACTTATAATTGAAGCTCAATAAGGTCGAATAAGCGCCTATTATGTTCTGTAACCACTCTGTTTCTAGGAGCGTTGCAATCCGATACGCCGACCTTCTGCCCCTTTACTGATTAAGACGCCAATGTCCATCACCGAACAAGATGTTGTCCGCATTGCGCGGCTTGCACGTATTGAACTCTCCAAAGACCAAATTGCCCGCGCCCAAACCGAACTGGATGGCATGTTGGGTTTGATCGAAGCGCTGCAAGCCGTGGACACCCACGGAATCGAACCCATGGCCCATCCCCTGGCCGCGCATCAGGACATCCAACTGCGATTGCGCGACGACGTGGCAGCCGACACCAATACACTGGCGCAACGCCAGGCGCTAATGGCCAACTCGCCCGGCCAGGCCGAAGGCCTGTTCCTCGTGCCCACCGTTATCGAGTAAGCCATGTCCACTCTTCCCTTGCATACAGAATTTGACAGCATTGCCGACCTTCGCGGTGCCTTGCTTGCACGCAAAGTCAGCGCACGCGACCTGGCGATCAGCGCGCTGGACGCCGTCCAGTCGCAAAGCGATTTGAACGCATTTCTTCACGTAGACCGTGACTTGACGCTGGCCCAGGCGGATGCCGCCGACGCCCAGATTGCTTCGGGGCAGGCTGGATCCCTGGCCGGCATACCGATCGCTCATAAAGATGTGTTCGTCACCCAGGGCTGGCGCACGACTGCCGCCAGCAAGATACTCGGCAATTACCTCAGTCCGTTCGATGCCACCGTCGTCAGCCGTCTGCGCGACGCCGGTGCTGTGTCGCTGGGCAAGCTCAATTGCGACGAGTTCGCCATGGGATCAGGCAACGAGAATTCCGCTTACGGTCCGGTCAAGAATCCCTGGGACGCCACAGCGGTTCCGGGCGGGTCGTCGGGCGGATCGGCTGCCGCCGTGGCGGCCGGACTTGTGGCCGGTGCCACCGGTACGGATACGGGCGGCTCGGTTCGCCAGCCCGCGGCCCTGTGCGGCGTCAGCGGCATAAAGCCCACCTATGGCACCGTGTCGCGTTTCGGCATGATTGCCTACGGCTCCAGCCTGGACCAGGCCGGCCCCATAGCCCGGCATGCCAGGGATCTCGTCGAGCTGCTCGACACCATCAGCG
This sequence comes from uncultured Candidimonas sp., assembly GCA_964581155.1. Classification (GTDB taxonomy): domain Bacteria; phylum Pseudomonadota; class Gammaproteobacteria; order Burkholderiales; family Burkholderiaceae_B; genus Pollutimonas. Next base: position 20,721 of record CAZONP010000018.1, read on the forward strand.
GCTTCGACCCGCGTGACTCCACCAGTCTTGAACTGTGCGACGGTGTAAAGAATGCGCCCGGCCGGGTTCGTGCCGAGTTCACCGCCGCCATCCAGCAACAGCATGGCGCCGGCAGCCTTCCCCTGAAAGGCCTGCGTATTGGCGTGCCGACGGAATTCTTCAATGCGGACCTGGCCACCGACGTGGCGCTGGCCGTGGAACATGCCTTGCAGACGTTCGAATCGTTGGGTGCCGAACGCGTCAGCATCTCGCTGCCTCGCACCCGTCTGTCAATACCCGCCTACTATGTGATCGCTCCGGCCGAGGCCTCCAGCAACCTGGCGCGCTACGATGGCGTGCGCTACGGCCACCGGACGGCCGAATATGGCGACCTGGCCGAAATGACAAGCCGTTCGCGCGCCGAGGGCTTCGGACCGGAAGTCCTGCGCCGTATCATGGTGGGCACCTACGTCCTGTCCCACGGTTACTACGACGCCTATTATCTGCAGGCACAGCGCGTGCGCCGCATGATCGTCAACGACTTCCAGCAGGCGTTCAGCGACCGCTGCGATGTCATCATGGGTCCGGTCACGCCGTCCGTTGCCAAGCACATCGGCGACAACCGCGAAAATCCCACAGCCGACTGGCTATCCGACGTCTACACGCTGGGGGTCAGCCTGGCAGGCCTGCCGGCCATGTCCATACCCTGCGGCTTCGGCAGCCCGGAACGCCCGCTGCCCATCGGGCTGCAAATCATAGGCAATTACTTCAATGAAGGCCGCCTGCTCGCCATCGCCGACCGCTACCAGCAAGTAACCGACTGGCACCAACGTAAACCGGGACAGCAATAATGGAATGGTAAATCGTCATCGGCCTGGAAACGCACACGCAGCTTTCCACCGAATCCAAAATCTTTTCAAACAGCAGCACGCGTTATGGCGCGCTGCCTAATACGCAGGCAAACGAAGTCGACATGGCGCTGCCCGGCAGCCTCCCGGTCATGAATCGGGGAGCGGTCGAACGCGCCATTCAGTTCGGCCTGGCCGTTGGCGCGCATATTGCCCCGCGTTCCATATTCGCGCGCAAGAATTACTTCTATCCCGACCGTCCCAAGAATTATCAGATCAGCCAGTTCGAGATCCCTGTCGTCCAGGGCGGCAGCATTCGGTTCTTCGTCGGCGACGTGGAAAAAACGGTCAACCTTACCCGCGCCCACCTGGAAGAAGACGCCGGCAAGTCGCTGCACGAGGCCTTTACGGGTCCGCACGGCGAATCGTCGACGGGCATAGACTTGAATCGAGCAGGAACGCCACTGCTGGAAATCGTGACCGAACCCGAAATGCGTTCGGCGGCCGAGGCCGTGGCATACGCGCGGACACTGCATGGCCTGGTGGTTTGGCTGGGGATTTGCGACGGCAATATGCAGGAAGGTTCTTTCCGCATCGATGCCAACGTGTCGGTCCGCCCCAAGGGGCAGGCTGAACTCGGCACGCGCAGCGAGGTCAAGAACGTCAATTCTTTCCGCTTTCTCGAACGCGCCATCCAGTACGAAGTGCGCCGGCAAATCGAATTGATCGAAGACGGCGGCAAGGTTGTGCAGGAAACGCGGCTTTACGATTCCGACCTTGACGAAACCCGCAGCATGCGCAGCAAAGAAGATGCGCACGACTATCGCTATTTCCCGGATCCCGATCTTCCCCCGCTGGTGATCAGCGAAGACTGGATTGCCCGGGTCCAAGCGGCCATGCCAGAGTTGCCAGCGCAAAAACGCGAGCGCTTCGAGCAGGATCTGGGCCTGAGCGGCTACGATGCCGCTCAACTTACCGTCGACCGCGACACATCGATTTACTTCGAGGAAACAGTTGCCGGCTTGCCGCCAGGCCAGGCGAAGCTGGCTGCCAACTGGGTATTGGGTGAACTTTCAGCCGCGTTGAATCGCGACGAGACGACTGTTCTGGAAAGCCCGATTCCTCCGGCCAGGTTGGCGGCATTGGTGGCACGCATTATTGATGGCACCATATCGAACAAGATCGCACGCGACGTCTTCACCGCCATGTGGGCGGGCGAGAACGACGGCGATCCCGACGCCATCATCGCGGCGCGCGGCCTGAAGCAGATCAACGATACGGGCGCCATCGGCGCCATGATCGACGAAGTCCTGGCCGCAAATCCGGCCATCGTCGAGGAGTACAGGGCCGGCAAGCAAAAGGCCTTCAATTCCCTGGTGGGCCAGATCATGAAGGCAGCCAAAGGCAAAGCCAACCCACAGCAAGTCAATGACTTGCTTAAGGAAAAGCTGGGCTAGACCCCGTAGCGGCTGCGATATGCCGCCACGGCTTGCCGGTGCTCCGCAAGCCGTGGGTCATCCTCCAGCAAGGCCAT
>CAZONP010000019.1:0-22130 GCA_964581155.1 uncultured Candidimonas sp.
GCAATTGATGGAACTTGGTGCCGATACGGTTGCGCTGCGCATCGGCATAGGCGAAGGCGCGTCCCAGCAGCATCTTGTCGGGCGACAAGCCAATGCCCGGCACCGTGTTACCAGGCGAAAACGCGGCCTGCTCGATCTGGGCGAAGAAGTTCTCGGGATTGCGATTGAGCGTCATCTTGCCCACTTCGATCAGCGGGTAATCCTTGTGCGACAAGGTTTTCGTGAGGTCGAAGGGATTGAAGCGATAGGTCTTGGCGTCTTCATAAGGCATGACTTGGACCGACAGCGTCCAGCTTGGATGGTCGCCATTGGCGATGGCGTTGAAAAGGTCGCGACGGTGGTAGTCCGCGTCTGACCCGGCCATTTCCTTCGCTTCCTGATTGGTGAATTGCCGCATGCCCTGGTTCGTGTGAAAGTGGTACTTCACCCAGAACTTCTCGCCCGCAGCATTGACCCACATATACGTGTGGGAACCATAGCCGTTCATGTTGCGCCATGAACGCGGCAGCCCACGGTCGCCCATAAGATACGTAACCTGGTGGGCGGATTCAGGATTATTCGTCCAGAAGTCCCATTGCATATGGTTGTCGCGCAGGCCCGAGTCGGGCAGGCGCTTCTGGCTGCGAATGAAGTGCGGAAACTTCATGGGGTCGCGCACGAAGAAAATAGGCGTGTTGTTGCCGACCAAGTCGTAGTTGCCTTCTTCGGTGTAGAACTTGAGGGAAAAGCCGCGAACATCGCGCCACGTATCAGGGCTGCCGGCTTCGCCCGCGACCGTGGAAAACCGTGCAAGCATCTCGGTTTCGGCGCCTTGCTGAAACATCGACGCCTTGGTGTAGGCGGAGACATCGGCAGTGGTCTGGAATACACCGAACGCCCCAGCGCCTTTGGCGTGCGGCTGGCGCTCGGGCACTTTCTCGCGATTAAAATGCGCCATCTGCTCAAGGAAATGCACATCGTGAAGCAGAATCGGGCCGTCTGCACCCATAGTCAGAGAATTGCGGTCGCTGGGGGCTGGAGCGCCCGCACCAGTGGTCGAACCGTGTGAGGCGTTTTTTGAGTCTTTCATGGATGCTCCTAGTGCGCAAAGGCATGCAAATAATAGAGAGGCGCCACTTAAGGGCGGCCTCGACCAACTATACATTATTTGAAAATATGCTTATCGGAAACAATTCGTTGGAGAACCGACCTGTCGGCATCTAAGCTGTGTCTCTCGAACCATCCAAGGAATCCTATGAAACTCGCCTCTAGCAAACTGTCCAGCGCACTACTGCTTTTCGTCGCATTCTCGTCGGTCGGTTTTGTCCCAAGCATTGGCTCTGCCGCGTTGGCAGCAGTGAATACAGCCAGCACGGCCCCAGTCAATTACGAGCGCAACTGGATGGTGCAGCCGCAGACAGCTTATCAATTGATTCAACAAGGCGCCCTCGTGCTCGACGCGCGCGGTGCCGACCTAAAAAAGAAAGCGCCGTTGCCCGGCGCCTCCGCCGTCGTGTGGCAGGACCTGGCCGAGCCCGAACTGCCCACCAAGGGGCGGTTGCTCAGCGACCCTGCCGTACTGAATAGTAAGTTGCAGGCCTTGGGCATTTCCGCAGAGCGACCCGTCGTCGTGCTGGGCGATCCACTAAACGGTTGGGGTGAAGACGGCCGCATTGCTTGGGCGCTGCGCACATGGGGGCACGGCAAGGTAGTCGTGGTCGATGGCGGCCTGGCGGCTGTGCAAAAGGAAGGCCCGCTCCATATACAGTCCGCCAAGGCAGGAGACTTCGTGATTGCTCCGACTAGCAAGTGGGAAATCAAGAAGGAAGAACTGAAGGATCTACACACCAAGAAGAATGTGGTGGTTCTGGATGTCCGTGAACCGCGCGAATATGAAGGCAAGACCCCATACGGGGAAAGCCGGGGTGGCCATGTCCCCGGTGCAAAGCACCTCTGGTTCAAGGACTTGATTGGGCAGGACGGAAAATTGCTGCCCCAGGATGAAGTGGAGAAAATTCTGGCCTCGAAGGGCATTACTAAAGACAGCGACGTGGTCGCCTACTGCACAGGAGGCATCCGGGCTGGCTGGTTCACGACCGTATTGCATGACCTGGGCTACAACGCGCGGAACTATGCAGGCTCGATGTGGGAATGGTCAGCACAGCCCGCCGCCGACTACCCCCTGGTGAAATGAGCCAATGAAGATCAACGTATCGAAAAAAAGCACGCTCATCGCGTTGGCTGCGATACTGGCCGGGCTGGCATCTTATCTATGGATGCCCGAAGTCCGGGAAGCGGTCCGCACGGTAATTGGGATCCTGACTGTCAAGGATACGCATCAAGCCATCCTGGCATTCAAAGATTATCTGCTCGGTTTCGGGTACTGGGCGCCGGCCGTATCCGCCGTGTTGATGGTCTTCCAGTCCGTTGTCGCACCGCTGCCCGCTTTTGTTCTGACTTTCACCAACGGCCTGATGTTCGGCTGGGCTTGGGGTACTTTGCTTTCCTGGTCCAGCGCCATGTTGGGCGCCGCCCTGTGCTTCTGGATCGCTCGATCTCTGGGCCGCCCCGTGGTCGAAAAGCTTGTTGGCGGCAGTAAGGCGCTTGAAGTGTCCGATATTTTCTTTTCACGTTTTGGCAGTCGGGCCATTCTGGTTTCGCGCCTGTTGCCCTTCATTTCCTTCGACATCATCAGCTACGCAGCGGGCTTGACTCCAGTCTCCTTCTGGAAGTTCCTGCTCGCCACCGGTATCGGTCAGCTTCCCGCCACGCTTATTTATTCCTATCTCGGACAGAACCTGACCGGGTCGGCCCAGGCTTTATTTTGGGTGTTCTCGATTACCACTGCGATCTTTATACTGGGTTGGACATTAGGGCCCATCATCTTGAAACGCATCCAGCAAGCACGGAGCTGCGCATGAAGGCACAGGAACGAAGAAGCCTTTTTCTACGCATCGCCATCTCGGCCGGCCTTGTCGGCTTTCTACTATGGCAGCTCAACCTGGCGGATCTAACCGAAAAATTCGCCGGCTTCGACCCGTACTGGACAGCGATCGCGTTTCTCACGGTGTTTGCCGCCGTTGTCGTGTCTGCCTGGAAATGGGGCCTCATTCTGCGCGAGCGCGGGTATCCGCTAGCGTATCCGCGGCTGCTGCGCCACTACTTCGTGGGCTTGTTCTTCAACAATGTGCTACCGACTACGGTGGGTGGCGATGCCGTGCGGGCTTGGGAAACGACCAAGGACACTGGCGAGGTTCCTGAAGCCATGGGTTCCGTCGTCACAGAACGACTGATCGCCGGTGTTGCCCTTGGATTTACCGCATTGCTGGGACTCCCGTTCGTGGACGCGAGCCCCAAGCTGCTTCTTCTTGTCGCTCTTTTCCTCGTGATAGATCTGGTTCTCGTTGGCCTGTTTATGGTGCCTAAGGTCGCCGAGGGTATCGTGGTCAAGCTATTGCCACCACGTTTCGCCGGGCTGCATACTGCGGTCACGAACACGGTATTGGTCGTTCGCTCCACGCTGAAGAACCCCAAGCTGTTCATCAAGATCACGCTACTGTCGATTGTTTTCCAGATATTCGTCGCAGCGGTGAACGCTTGTATCTTCAAGGCAATGGGCGTGCCGGTCACACTGGCCCAATGCCTGATCTTCACGCCAATGATCTTCACCGTAACCATGCTGCCAATCTCGCTTTCCGGGCTGGGAGTGCGGGAGGCAGCTTACTGGTACTTCTTCGCTCAGATCGGCGTAAGCCAAGTCGATGCCGTTGTGGCTTCGCTTGCCTTCTTTATTATCGTCGGGATATCGAGCCTGCCTGGCGCGCCGCTCTTTGTTCTGAATCGCAAGCGCCGTAACGCCCTGACAGCGCCACAAGCCGTACAACAACAAAGCTAGACCCATCTATGGAGGACCATATGCCCCAAACTGCTGCAAGCCGCTCACCATTTCTGGCGCTTCTCGCCCCTGTCGTCAACATCCCACGGGAGTTGTGGAAGCGCTTGGTGAACCTGACGCGGGGGGTGAAGGACATCACCCCTCTTGAAGCCCAGACGTATATCAGGGATCAGGGGGCCGTCATCCTGGACGTGCGCGAACAGAATGAATATGACGCGGGCCACGTCCCCAACAGCATTTTTATTCCACTTGGACAACTGGAACACCGGCTGGCCGAGCTGCATCCACACCGAAAGCAGGCAATCGTGGTGATATGCCACGGTGGAAAGCGCTCGGCCACCGCATGCGTGCATCTACGCAACCATAAGTTTGAGCAACCAATGAATATTGCCGGCGGAATCCTTGCCTGGAGAAAAGCGCGCCTTCCCGTGGAACTATAGAATAGTCCCGAGCTTAGCCGCATGTTCAACGATTGACGCTTTAGGGCCCCCATACGCATGCTTCCTGTATTGCATCTTCTTGAAAACTCTTCCTTTCCCACGATACGTCGCAGCGGTGTGCGCACGCTCCAGGTAAACCTGGGCTATCGCTGCAACCAAAGCTGCGTGCACTGTCATGTAAGCGCCGGACCCAATCGAACCGAGGAAATGAGCTCGGAGATGGTCGACCAGGTTATTAGCTTTCTTGAACGCCATCCCGGAATTTCGACGTTGGATCTCACCGGTGGCGCCCCGGAACTCAATCCGCACTTTTACCGTCTGGTTACGGCGGCGCGGGGCCTTGGGCGCAGAGTTATCGACCGATGCAATCTTACGATACTGTCGGAGCCCGGCATGGAAGGGCTGGCTGCATTCCTTGCCCAACAACACGTCGACATCGTGGCCTCTCTGCCATGCTATTTGGAAGACAACGTAGATCGGCAACGCGGCAAGGGCAGCTTTTCCGCCAGCATCGAGGGCCTGAAGGCCCTTAATGCCCTGGGCTACGGCCTGCCGAATGGCGACTTGACCCTTTCTTTGGTCTTCAACCCCCAAGGCGCCGTGCTGCCACCTCCGCAAGCGGAACTGGAGCAAGCGTATCGCGTGCATCTTCTGGAGCATTTCGGTATCCATTTCACCGATCTGCTGGCACTGACCAATATGCCCATCCAGCGATTCGGATCGACGCTGCTATCGCGCAAAGAATTCGTCCCCTACATGAATACACTGAAAGAAGCGCACCGCCCTGGCAATTTGGGGGATGTCATGTGCCGCGACCTGCTCAGTGTGGATTGGCAAGGGTTTGTGTACGATTGCGACTTCAACCAACAACTGGGGCTGCCATTAGGGGGGCGGCCTAAACGACATTTGTCCGAAATTTCCGTGGCGGCCCTTGCAGGCGAGCCAGTGCGCGTGGCGGACCACTGCTATGGCTGCACCGCCGGACAGGGTTCCAGCTGTGGCGGCGCGCTTAAGGCGGAGCAAGACTACGCACCATTGACGGCCTGACATGGACACACCGGTGCAAGGGCTCTCGCTCTCCATCATTTTGCCGGTAATGAACGAGGCGGAATGTATTGCTTCGGCACTGTCGAGGCTGCAACATTTGCGTCGCCAAGGCGCGGAATTGATCGTCGTGGACGGTGGCAGCCACGACCACACCGTCCGCTTGGCAACCCCTTTAGCTGATTCGGTCATCATATCCGCCTGCGGACGCGCCGTCCAAATGAACGCGGGAGCGGCCGCTGCCAGCAACGATATATTGCTCTTCCTCCATGCGGACACTGCCCTGCCTGATGAAGCAGCGCACGCGATAGCGGCTGCCACCGAAAGCGGTGCGCATTGGGGACGATTCGATGTCGAAATAACAGGCAAGCTTCGCATGCTGCGGGTTGTCGCCTTCCTCATGAACCTGCGATCGCGGATTTCCGGCGTGGCGACCGGCGACCAAGGCATATTCGTCAGGCGCACACATTTCGAGCAGCTAGGCGGATATCCACCGATTCAACTGATGGAGGATCTTGCGCTTTCCGATTTACTCAAGAGCCGGTCCAGCCCAGCCTGCCTGCGGCAAAAGGTAAAAACATCCGGGCGGCGCTGGGAAAAGTATGGGCTATGGCGTACGATTTTCCTGATGTGGCGCCTTCGCGCCGCTTTCCGCCTTGGCGTCTCTACAGAGACACTGGCGCGTCAGTACCGAAGCTAAGGCCGGTTCCAGCATGGACTACGCAGTGGACATCGCGATATTGGCTCGGGCCCCAATCCCTGGAACGGCAAAGACGCGTCTGATCCCTGCCATAGGCGCCGTAGCTGCGTCGCGACTGCATCGGGCGATGGTGCTTCGGACATTGGAAACCGCGACCCAAGCGGCGTTAGGCGGAAATATCGTGCTCTGGGGTACGCCCACAATCACGCACCGCTTCTTCCGCAGCCTTGGAAAACTTGGCCTCACCTGTAAAGAACAGCCCACTGGCGACCTGGGAAACCGCATGCGCACAGCCCTTGCGGCAAGCTTGCCCCGGCCGACGCTGTTGGTGGGCACCGATTGCCCGTGCATGACCGCCGGACACTTCAGAATGGCGGCCCATGCGCTTACCGATGGACTGGATGCCGTCTTCCTGCCGGCTGAGGATGGCGGCTATGGCCTGATCGGCCTGAGATCTCCCGCACATCCATGGTTGTTCAATGGCGTTCCCTGGGGGACTGATCAGGTCATGGCCGAAACACGGCAGCGGCTAGAAGACATCGGCTACGCTTGGGCGGAACCTGCGATGATTTGGGATGTGGACAATCCTGTGGACCTGCCCCGCCTCCAGACGTTGAATTGGCCTATCCATTTTTCACCCTGAGAACCAAGATGCTGGCAATTATTGGTGGTACCGGGATTTATTCCCTTGATCAAATCAAAGCGAAAGAAGTCATACATGTGGACACCCCATTTGGTGCCCCATCAAGCGCTATAAAGATGGGTCGATGGGGCAAGCACGAGGTCCTTTTTCTTTCCCGGCATGGCAGCGGACATCAGCTCCTTCCGCATGAAATAAACTACCGCGCGAACATCTTCGCCTTGAAGCAAGCGGGGGCAACGCAGTTGATCAGTCTTTCCGCTGTCGGTAGCCTTAGCCGCGACATCAACCCCGGTCATCTGGCGATCGCAGACCAATATTTCGACTGGACCCGAGGACGGCGTCACTCCACGTTCTTTGGCGACGGCATTGCAGCCCATGTTTCGACTGCCCAGCCAGTGTCCTTGGCGCTGACCCAATGGATAGCATCGGGTGCTCGGCAATGCGGGGTTCCGGTGCATACCGGGGTCACTTACGCAGGCGTTGAAGGTCCTCGCCTAGGCACTCGGGCGGAAAGTCTGTTTCTACGGCAGGCGGGTTGCCATATTGTCGGCATGACCAATGTGCCGGAAGCGTTCCTGGCCCGAGAGGCGCAAATATGCTATGCATCAATCGGCATTGTCACCGACTATGATTGCTGGATGGAAGACCCCGCCATGCATGTTCAAGCAACGGAGATATTTTCCCTTTATCGGACGAGCCTGGAAAAAACCTTAGCGCTGCTTGATCATTTGATGGCATCGGATCTACCTGCGGAAGAGAAAGAAATCCGCAGCGCATTGAGCCATGCGTTATTAACAGCCGATGATGAAATCAGCCCCGTGCAGCATGCCTGGCTGGCAGAGCTAAGAAAATAGAATGTCTGCTTGACGTTGTTCTGCTGCAAGTCAGTGGCGCGGCAGGAGGGGCTCGAACCCCCGACCCCAGGCTTAGAAGGCCTGTGCTCTATCCGGCTGAGCTACTGCCGCGCAATGCAGCCGGTGCCGGGCGGCACTACGGCAAGAGCGGGGATTTTACCGCGTTGCGGGTGAAACAGGAAAAGTGCGTGGTGTAAAGGACTTAACGGCCGGTCCGGCCAAAACGCCCGGCCTGCGGCTTTCCCGCCACCCTTTTACAAAACGTCATCGCTCACTATGTATCGAATGCTACAGTCTATTGCCATCAGACTACCCATAACGCACTAATGCCCCGCCACACCCCCATGCCGAATCGCCGCCTTGCCTTCTTATTTGCCGTAGCCGCCACCTTGACCGCAAGCGCCGCAAACGCCGGCATGAGCTACAAACTGGACCGCGCGACTGCGCGCGAAGGTGAAACGGTCGGCATCACCGGCTTGCTTTTCAATGACACCGACAACGTGATCGTCGACGCGGCCGCCAAGGAACTCGTCCTCCAGTGGCGCGGTCCCGAGGGCCAGATCATCCGAAGTCTGGCGTACTTACGTTCTGCAGGCGGCCAGGTCAATGTTCCAGTCAACAATTTCGTAAAGTTTGCCTGGGAAGCCGTCGTGCCCACCGGCGTGCGTGGCCTGCAGGCGGTTCATATTGAGGGCGAGGCCACATTGCTGGCGCTCGACACAAGCGCAACGGCGCCCGACGCAGCGGCGCCCGACGCATCGGCGCCCGACGCAATCGCGCGTACAGCACCCGTTACACCGGTGGTCGATGCCGGCACGGCAACGGGCAACATGCAGCTGGACCCGGCGTTGCCCAGAAAGGTAGCCCAAGCAGGCACGCAACCCTCGCCATTCGAAAATTTCCGCAATGCCATTTCCCCCTACGAACCGATTTACTTCGATGTAGGCAACCGGGACGGGCGCAACGCACGCTACCAGGTAAGCTTCAAATACCGGCTCTTCAATCCCAACGACCCGGCCAAGCCGGAGTTCGAAGACCATATCTACCTGGGTTACACGCAAACCGCCATATGGGACCTGCACTCCGACTCACACCCGTTTGTAGATACATCATTTAAACCCAGCCTGTTCTGGCGCAAGGACGCCCTTTGGCAGTCGAAAGACAGGGACGTCTTTCTGGGACTGGCCTCCGGCGTCGAGCACGAGTCCAATGGCCGTAGCGGCAATGAATCCCGATCACTCAATTTCGCCTATATACAGCCGGAATTCAACTACCGCTTCGACGGTGGAAGCACACTGACATTCGCGCCTCGCATCAAGGGCTATTTCAAAGTCGACAACAACCCGGATTATGCGGATTACGCCGGTCACGTGGACTGGAAGCTGCGGTGGGCGCAAGACAATGGTTTGGTGCTTACGGGCTTGTATCGACAGGGCCAGCGTGGCAGAACCACCAAACAGGTGGAGGCCGCCTGGCCATTGCGCCGTACCTTTCTTAACATGAACGGCTACGTTCATTTGCAGTATTTCCGTGGCTACGGCGAGACGCTGCTCGGCTATAACCACAAGAGCTCACCGCAAGTGCGGCTCGGAATTTCCCTGGTTCCGTAACCACGGCTGGTGCGTGGCTAAAATGGCAGCCGCCGGATACTATGTGTCTGGTACCGCCTTTTTTTGCCATAGGACACCGCCACGATGAACGCCCCACTAGACCGAGCCCTGCAGTCGACACTTGCCAACGTTACGCTGGATGACAAGTACACGCTCGAACGCGGCCGCGCCTACATGAGCGGCACCCAGGCGCTGGTGCGCCTGCCGATGCTGCAAAAGGCCCGCGATCGGCTGGCGGGGCTGAATACCGCCGGGTTCATTTCCGGCTACCGCGGCTCGCCACTCGGCGCGCTGGACCAGGCCCTCTGGAAAGCCAAACAGCATCTGCTCGATAACGATATTGTGTTCCAGCCCGGACTGAATGAAGACCTGGCCGCCACGTCGATCTGGGGCACCCAGCAAGTTACGCTTTACCCGGACGCCACGCGCGATGGCGTCTTCGGCATGTGGTACGGCAAGGGCCCGGGAGTCGACCGCTCCATGGACGTCTTCAAACATGCGAACTCGGCCGGTACAGCGCGGCATGGCGGCGTGCTGGTGCTGGCAGGAGACGACCATGGCGCCAAGTCATCCACTGTCGCCCATCAATCCGAACATGCCTTGCAGGCGGCCGGCATTCCCGTGCTCTACCCGTCCAATGTCCAGGAATATCTTGATTACGGCTTGCACGGATGGGCAATGAGCCGCTATTCGGGACTGTGGGTCGCCATGAAATGCGTGACCGATGTTGTTGAATCCACCGCGTCGGTCGATCTCGATCCGGACCGCGCCCGCATTGTCATCCCGGACGATTTCTTGCTGCCCGCCGACGGCTTGAGCATACGCTGGCCGGATCCACCGCTGGTCCAGGAGGCCCGGCTGATCGACTATAAGTGGTACGCGGCGCTGGCCTATACCCGCGCCAACAAGTTGAATCGTATTGTCATTGACGCGCCACAGGCGCGACTGGGAATTATGACCGCCGGCAAAGCCTACCTGGATACGCGCCAGGCGCTGGCCGACTTGGGGCTGGACGAACAGGCATGCATGCAGATTGGCATACGGCTGATCAAAATTGGCTGCGTATGGCCGCTGAATGCGCAGGATGCCCGCGAGTTCGCCACCGGCCTGGAGGAAATTCTTGTCGTCGAAGAGAAGCGCCAGATTCTGGAATACGCCCTCAAAGAAGAGCTGTACAACTGGCGTGACGACGTGCGTCCCAAGGTATATGGCAAGTTCAACGAAAAAGACAACGCGGGCGGCGAGTGGTCGGTGCCGCGTGGCGACTGGCTATTGCCGGCCCGCTATGAACTGTCGCCCGCCCTGATCGCGCGCGCCATCGCCAAGCGGTTGGAAAAGGCCTATTTGCCGGCAGACCTTCGCGCCCGCATAATCGCCCGGCTTGCCATCATTGATGCCAAGGAACGCGATCTGAAAAACCCGGTGCTCACGGTGGAGCGCAAGCCCTGGTTCTGTTCGGGCTGCCCGCATAATACGTCCACCCATGTGCCCGAAGGCTCGCGCGCGCTTGCGGGCATTGGCTGCCATTACATGACCATATGGATGGATCGCAAAACAGAAACCTTCAGCCACATGGGAGGCGAAGGCGCGGCATGGATAGGCCAGAGATCATTCACCACCGAAAAGCACGTGTTCGCCAATCTGGGTGACGGCACGTATTTTCATTCGGGCATTCTCGCCATACGCGCCGCCATCGCGGCCAACGTCAACATTACCTACAAAATTCTCTATAACGATGCGGTGGCAATGACGGGCGGCCAGCCGGTGGACGGCGTGCTGAAAGTAACCGACGTCATCGCCCAGGTGCATGCCGAAGGGGCAAAGAAAATAGTCGTTGTCACCGACGAGCCGGAAAAGTACAAGGGCATTACCCTGGTGGGCAATCCGCCCGTCCATCATCGCGATGAACTGGACCGTGTCCAGCGCGAACTGCGCGAGATCGAAGGTACGACCGTGCTGGTCTACGACCAGACCTGCGCCACCGAAAAGCGCCGACGCCGCAAGCGCGGCACGTACCCGGACCCGGCCCGACGGGTGTTCATCAACGATGCCGTCTGCGAAGGCTGCGGCGATTGCTCTGTGAAATCCAACTGCCTGTCCGTAGAGCCGCTGGAAACGCCCCTGGGCACCAAGCGCAAGATCAACCAGTCGTCATGCAACAAGGACTTTTCCTGTGTGGCGGGCTATTGCCCCAGCTTCATCACGGCCGAGGGCGCTCAGGTCAGAAAGCCACAGCCACAACAAGGCAGCGGTGGAACACTCGATAACAGCGGCCTTCCCATGCCCGAATTGCCCGCCATCAGCGGCGCCTACGGCATCCTGGTCACCGGCATCGGCGGCACAGGCGTGGTTACCATCGGCGGCTTGATCGGCATGGCGGCGCACCTGGAAAACAAGGGTGTCACCGTGCTCGACATGGCGGGTCTGGCGCAAAAAGGCGGGGCGGTCCTAAGCCACGTGCAAATTGCCGCGCATCCGGAAGATATCCACGCCACCCGCGTCGCCACCGGCGAAGCCAAACTGATCATTGGTTGCGACGCCATCGTCACCACGTCGCCCGACGTTGTCGCTCGCGTACGCAAGGGTCACACACGCGCCGCAGTCAACAGCGCGCAGATTCCAACAGCCGACGTCATAAAGAATAAGAAATGGACGTTTCCAACGGCGACGACGGCGCATGACCTGACTCAAGCCATCGGCGATACCTGTGAATTCATCAACGCCAATGCCCTGGCCGTAGACCTGCTTGGCGACGCCATTTACGCCAATCCCCTGCTCCTTGGCTACGCCTGGCAGAAGGGTTGGTTACCACTGTCGCACGCCAGCCTTCTTCGTGCCATCGAGCTCAATGGCACCATGGTTGAAAAGAATCTGGCGGCATTCGAATGGGGGCGTGCCACCGCTCACCATGGCGAGCATGCCGTCGCCCCAGGCCTGGCGTCCGTACCCGTCATCCGTTCATCCAGCAACGGAATCGACGACCTGGATCAAGTCATACAAGACAACGCCAAACGGCTACGCGATTATCAGAACGCGGCTTATGCCAGGCGCTACACCAAAGCCGTCGCGTCGATACGCCGCCACGAAGAGGCACTTCAGGCGGTGGGCCAGGACGAGAAGGCAGCAAGCAGGCTGCCGCTGACCCGCGCTGTCGCCACGAATCTGGCCAAGCTCATGGCTTACAAAGACGAGTATGAAGTCGCACGCCTATACGCCGACCCGGCGTTCACCGAGAAGCTTCGCGCGCAATTCGAAGGCGAGCCAGGTCGCGACTATCAACTTCGCTTCCACCTGGCGCCGCCGCTCTTCGCCCGCAAAAACGAGGCGGGACAGCCTATGAAACAAACCTACGGATCGTGGATGATGCCGGCATTCAAGGTGTTGGCCAAATTCAGGGCGCTGCGCGGCACGCCACTGGACATCTTTGGCCGAACGGCGGAACGTCGGCACGAGCGCGCGCTGGTGAATGACTACCTAGAGCTGGTCGGCGAACTGGCGCACAGCCTGAGCCCCGCAAACATGGCAATTGCCCTGGAACTGGCCAAGTTGCCAGACGATATCCGCGGCTACGGTCATGTGAAGGAAAAGAACCGCCTGCAGGCGCAGGCGCGGCGTGAGGATCTGCTTGCCAACTACCGTGTTGGCGTTACGCCTTAAATGGAAAGGTAAGCGCGGCGCACTGTATCGTTTTCGGCCAGTGCCCGCATCGACCCGCTGAACTGTATGGTGCCTTTTTCCAGCACGTAGGCGCGGTCTGCCACCAATTGGGCAAAATGAATGTTCTGTTCTGACAACAGCACACTGGCGCCGCGTTCTTTCAGGGCCAGTATCATGCCCACCATTTGCTCCACTATGACGGGGGCAACCCCTTCAGAGGGTTCGTCCAGCAACAGCAGGTAGGGGTTGCCCATCAGGGTGCGCGCCACCGCCAACATTTGCTGCTCGCCCCCGCTCATGGCGCCACCGGGGCGATCCTGCATGCCCGCCAGGTTGGGGAATAATTCGAAGATGGCTTCGTCGGTCCAGTTCAGGCCCGGCGTCCCATCGGGCCAGCGCCGCTCGGGCCGGCGCCCGCACTGCAGATTCTCCCGCACCGTAAGGTCCGTGAAGATGCGCCTGTCTTCCGGTACGTAGCCCACGCCGAGCCGTGCCACTTCGTACGCATGCTTTTTTTCCAGGGTTGTGCCCATGAAAACCACGTGGCCGTCGCGCTCGGGCACGAGCCCCATAATGGACTTGAGCGTCGTGGACTTGCCCGCCCCGTTGCGACCCATGAGCGCAACGACCTCGCCGCGCCCAACCTGCAGGCTGACATCGCGCAGAATGTGCGCACGGCCATACCAGGCGTTCATGGCGTCCACAGAAAGTATGGGCGCAACCTCTGCGCAAGGGGCCACCGCGGTATTCATTCCACGCCCCCGGCCGTAGCATCCTCGAACGTCTTGCCCGAACCGAAGTACACCGCTTGCACTTCAGCATTCGCGCGGATATCTTGAGCATTTCCTTCGGCGATGACTTTGCCGCGAGCCAGAACGATGATGCGATCCGCGTAGGCGAAGACAACGTCCATGCTGTGCTCGGTAAACAATACCGCCATCGAACGCTCCACAACCAGTCGTTTCACCAGGGCGATCAAGGCATTGCGCTCGGCGGGCGCCATGCCGGCGGTGGGCTCGTCCATAAGCAATAGACGCGGTGCGCCCGCCAGGCTCATGGCAAGTTCCACCCGCTTCACATCGCCGTAGGCGAGTTCGCTGCAAGGGCGCGCCGCCTGTGCCTGCATGCCAACATCGGCCAACAGCGCCATGGCTTCGTCTTCAAAATACCGGGCGACGGGGCGCCAGAACGCATACACCCGCCCATGATGGGACAGCAACGCCATTTGCACGTTTTCCAACACCGTCAGTGACGCGAATGTGGCGGCGATCTGGAAGGTGCGCCCCACCCCCATATGGGCAATACGCCGCGATGCCACGCCCAGCAGATCCCGGCCATCGAAACGCACCGATCCCGATGTGGCGGGCAGTTGACCGCCCAGCATATTGAACGTCGTCGACTTGCCTGCACCGTTGGGCCCGATCAACGCCAGGAGTTCACCGGAGGCAAGATCGAAGCTGACGCCGTCGACGGCCATGTTGCCGCCGAAGCGCTTGCTTAAATCACGCACTTGCAGCAGCGTCATGCCCGTTTCCTCATGCGGTCGGCCACCATTCCCGCGTAGCCTGCGATGCCCTGGGGAAGCGCCAGGACGAGGAACAATATGACTACGCCGAACATGGCGCGCCAATAGGCGGTGAGGCCAATAAAATAATCCTGTAGCAGCGTGAAGCTGGCGGCGCCTATGACCGGGCCGAAAAGTGTCTGCACCCCGCCCAATAACACCATGACGAGCGCATCGACCGATTTGCCCACCGTCAGGACTTCGGGCGACGCTCCGCCCTTGGAGAAGACATATAAGGCGCCCGCCACCCCGGCCAGCGTGCCGGCAATGACGAATGCCGACCACTGCACATGCTTGACGTGAACACCAATCGCGTCGGCCCGCAAGGCCGAATCGCGCGTCGCGCGCAGGGCGTAACCGAAAGGCGCGAATGCAATGCGGCGAACGAGGACGATAGCCGCAACAACCGTGGCCAGCGTCAGATAATAGTAGGCGTCCCCGGAAAACCAACCCTCGGGCCATATGCCGACGATGCCGTTGGATCCGCCGGTGACGGCATCCCACTGGTAGACGATAGACCAGACGATTTGCGCGAACGCGAGCGTCAACATGGCAAGATAGACGCCGCTCAGGCGCACGCAAAACCAGCCGAACAATACCGCGAACGCGCCCGCCAGCACGGGCGCACCAAGCAGCGACGCGCCCATCCCGAAACCTGCGGATTTGAACAATAGGGCCGCGCCGTACGCCCCAATACCGAAATACGCCGCATGGCCGAACGACGCCATGCCGCCCAGGCCCATCATGAAATGCAGGCTAACCGCGAACAGGACAGCCACCAGCATGTCCTGGCCGAGCACCGCAGCGTAAGGCAGCGCGCCCGACACTAACGGCAGGGCCGCGAACGCAATGACCAAGGCCACCGCCAGCCCGGTGAACACCGGCGTGGCTCGCCGCAGTGGCGCGTCAACCTGACCGGCATGGCGGATCGCCACCAGCGGCTTGCCCATCAGGCCCCAGGGCCGAAACACCAGCACCAGGGCCATGAATATGAATTCGACTACCAGCGTCAATTTGGGAAAGGCGATGCTCCAGCCGCCTATGTCGACGACGCCCAGCGCAATGCACAAGGCCTTGAGCTCGGCGATGATGAGGGCCGCAAGCCACGCCCCGGGGATCGAGCCCATTCCTCCCACGACGACCACGACGAACGCATCGCCAATGATGCTCAGGTCCAGCATCAGGCTGGCGGGTTGCCGCGGAATCTGCAGCGCGCCGCCCAGACCTGCCAGCATGGAGCCCAGGGCAAAAACCCCAGTGAACAACCATGCCTGGTTGACGCCCAGCGCGCCCAGCATTTCGCGGTCTTGCGTGGCCGCCCGTATCAGCGTGCCCCAGCGCGTGCGGGTCAGCAAGAGCCATAACGCCAGCAACACCACCGGCCCGATGAAGATCAAGACCACATCGTAGACAGGCAGATACCGGTCGAAAATTTGAACCGCGCCGCTGAGCCCCGGCGCGAGCGGACCAAGCAGGTCGTCCGGCCCCCAGAGGGCAAGCGCGGCGTCGTTGAAGACCAGCACCAACGCAAAGGTGGCCAGCAGCTGGTACATTTCGGGCGCTTTGTAAATGCGCCGCAAAACGAGCATTTCGCACACCGCGCCGAGCACGCCTATGATTAGCGCCGCGACCAGCAGGCTTGCCCAGAACCCCATGGGCGTGTGGCCCCATTGCCCCACAATCGACCATGCGACGTATAGGCCGAGCATATACAGGGATCCGTGGGCGAAGTTGACGATGCGGCTGACGCCGAAGATCAGCGACAGCCCCGCCGCAACCAGGAACAAGGAAGACGCTTCCGCCAGTCCGTTAAGAAACTGGACGATAAAGCCCGTAAGTTGCATGCGCTTGCAGGAATTAGTTGGCCGCCGCCGGACGCCACTGCCTGACTTGCTCGTCCGACGGTTGAACCGTTGCCCCGTCAACATAGACGAAGTCCGTCATGATGCCCTTGCCATCCTTGACGGCCAGGGTGCCAACATAGGCCCCCATCGTTGATTGATGGTCAATACCGCGGTACATGATGCGCCCGAAAGGGGTGTCGACCTCGAGCCCCTTGAAGGCTTGTATGAGGGCTTCCGTATCGGTGGACCCGGCCTTCTTTATGCCCGCAGCCAGCGACAGTATGGTGTTGTAGCCCACGATGGTGCCCAGCCGGGGGTAGTCGTTGAACCGCGCCTGGTAAGCCTGCAAAAAGGCTTTGTGTTCCGGCGTGTCGATGGCATACCACGGATAACCGGTCACGACCCAACCCACCGGCGTTTCGGCGCCCAGGGTGTCGAGGTATTCCGGTTCGCCCGTCAGCATGCTGACGACCGACAAGTCCTTGAAGAAATTACGCTGCGTGCCGGCCCGCACGAACTTTGCCAAGTCCGTCGCAAACAGCACATTGAACATGGCGTCTGGCTTGGCGTCGGCAAGCGCCTGGACCACACTGCCCGCGTCGATCTTGCCCAGCGGCGAGGCCTGCTCGGCCACGAACTCGACATCAGGCTGCGCTTGCTTGAGCAAGGTCTTGAAGGTGGCGACGGCCGACTGCCCGTACTCGTAGTTGGGATAGACGATGGCCCAGCGTTTCTTGTTCATCTTCACGGCGGCCGGAATAAGCATGGCCACCTGCATATACGTGGAATTGCGCAACCGGTAGGTGTAGCGGTTGCCCTCGGTCCAGACGATCTTGTCCGTCAGGGGTTCGCTGGCAAGGAAAAAGGTTTTCTTGTGCTTGGCGAAGTCGGTGACCGCCAAGCCTATGTGTGACAGAAACGTACCCGCAAGCACGTCCACCTTGTCGCGAGCCAGGAGTTCTTCAGCCGCCCGCACCGCATCGCCCGGATTGGCGTTGTCGTCGCGCACGATGAGCTCGAGCGCCTTGCCGTTGACGCCCCCGGCGCTATTGACCTGCTCCACCGCCAATTCCATGCCTTTCTTATAGGGCCCCAGGAATGCCGGCTGATTCTTATAGCTATTGATCTCGCCAATCTTAATCGTATCCTGAGCCCAGGCACACGACGTTGCGGCGATTAGCGCGGCGGCGCCAAGAAATTTCGAACAGACACGCGGGGTGTACATATAAGTTCCTGTGCAAGATGCTGAAAATCGGGTAAGCAATAAATTGTACGCAATATCTGCGGCAAGAAAGACCTTGCCATTACACTAGCCTTCCCGAATGATACTTAACCCGCTTTTTCATGCGCGACCTTACTCTTGTTTTCATAGCGGCAAGCCTATGCTTGCTGATGACCAGCCGGTGTCTCCTGGCCGTTTGGCAATGGCGGCGGGTCAGGCAGGCCGGTGGCCTGCTACCGATCCTGAAAGGCGGCCTGCGCATCGACGCCAACCAGATCGCCATCATCGCCGGCATTCCGGCCATGCTTGCCCCCTGGATCGGCCATTCGTCGCTGGCCACCGTCATTACCGGCTGGTGGTTTCTTTTCGCGTGGCTGCTGCTGGTGCTGCTCGAAGTGTCCACACCCCAATTCATCCATGAATACGATACCCGCCCAAACCGTCTGTATGTGGAATATTTGAAGCACCCGCAGGAAGTGTTCGGCATGCTGTGGAAGGGGTATAAAGGCGTCATCGTAGGCGCCGCAATCACGCTGGCGACCTTCGCCTGGGTTGGATACCGGCTGTTCGTCAATGCCATGCCCGACCAACCCATGACATGGTGGCAGCGCCCGCTAGTGTCGGTTGCGGTGGCGGCACTGACCTTTCTTGCCATCCGCGGCACCCTGGGGCACCGGCCGATCAATCCCTCGACGGTGGCGTATTGCGGCGACAGCATGCTGAACACCCTGCCGCTGAACTCCTTGTACAACGTCGCCTATGCCATCTACAGCATGAAGAACGAACGCTCGGCCGAGGACGTATATGGAAAAATGTCCGCCGACGACGTCAACACCATCGTCACGGCATGCGCCGGCATCCAGACGCAATCCGCTGACATCCCCACCCTTCACACGCAGGAACCGCTTACCACGCATGCGCGTCCGCTGAATGTCGTCATGATCGTACAGGAAAGCCTGGGCGCCCAATACGTGAGCAACCTTGGGGGTGCCAAGCTTACGCCCTGCCTCGACAAGCTGGCGGAAACGGGCTGGAATTTTACGCGGGCCTACGCCACCGGCACGCGGTCAGTACGAGGACTGGAAGCCGTTGTTGCCGGCTTTCCACCCACCGTATCGGACGCGGCGCTGCGCCTGTCGGGCGCACAAAGCAATTTCTTCACCATGGCTCAATTGCTGAAGCAGCAAGGGTATTGCTCACGCTTCATTTACGGCGGCGAAGCCCATTTCGACAACATGAAGAGCTTCTTTCTTGGCAATGGTTTCGACGAACTTCACGATTTGCCGACCTTCAAGAATCCCGCCTTCGTGGGAACGTGGGGCGCCAGCGACGAAGACATGTTCACCCGCCTGCATGCCCTGCTCGAAGCTGACGATGAGCAGCCATCGTTCACCCTGGCCTTCTCGGTAAGCAACCATTCGCCGTGGGAATATCCCAGTGGCCGAATCGACCCCGACGGCGATCCTGCCACCGTCGACAACACAGTGCGCTACGCCGACTGGGCCATGGGCCAATTCTTCGACCGTGCCAAACAATCGGCCTACTGGGAGAACACGGTATTTCTGATCGTGGCCGACCACGATTCGCGCGTGGGCGGCGCCAGCCTGATTCCCTTGCGGCACTTCCATATTCCGGCGCTTATCCTGGGCGCCACAGTGCCTGCGCGGCGCGATGATCGCCTGATCAGTCAAATAGACCTTCCCGTGACCCTCTTGTCCCTGATGGGCATACGCGGCTCGCATCCAATGATAGGCCGCGACCTTACCCGCCCCGGCGGCGACCGGGCCATGATGCAGTATGGCGAAAACTACGGCTACCTGAAGGGAGACCAGTTACTTGTGCTGGAACCTCATCGGGAGGCCACCCAATATTCGTACACAGCGCCTGCCAGCTACCATCCGGCACCCCTGGACCCCGGCCTTGCCCGCGAAGCCCTGGCACATGTGCTGTGGCCGAACTGGGTCTACCAAAACCAGGCATACACCTTGCCCCACCTGCGCACCAAGAGCTGAAATCATCCTTGGCAATTTGCCAAGATTGACCGCCGCAACTTTTTGTTGCCAATTCTGTCTCTATAATCTTCCTTTTGGATTCTGGATTTGTAATGGAGTTATTGCTTGACCCCACCGCGTGGGTCGGCTTGCTTACCCTGGTCGTCCTGGAAGTCGTACTTGGGATCGACAACCTCATTTTCATAGCCATCCTGGCCGACAAGCTTCCGCCCGAGCAACGTGACCGGGCGCGTGTCATTGGCCTGTTGCTGGCGCTGGTCATGCGCCTGGGCCTGCTGGCAGGCATTTCATGGCTTTTCGCTCTCACCCAGCCATGGCTCACCATCGGCGGGATGTCGTTCTCCGGACGCGATCTAATCCTGATCGTGGGCGGGCTGTTCCTGGTGTTCAAAGGCACCATGGAAATGCACGAACGCGTTGAAGGCAAGACTCAAAGCGTGTCCGGCACGCGCATGTATGCCAGCTTCTGGGTCATCGTCACGCAAATCGTCGTCCTGGACGCCGTGTTTTCGCTCGACGCCGTAATTACCGCCGTGGGTATGGTCGATCAGCTTGAAGTCATGATGGCTGCGGTGATTATTGCCATCGGCATCATGCTGGTGGCTTCAAAACCGCTGACGCGATTCGTCAACTCCTACCCCACCGTGGTCATCCTGTGCCTGGGCTTCCTGCTGATGATCGGCTTCGCCCTGCTTGCCGAAGGCTTCGGCTTCAAAGTGCCCAAAGGCTATTTGTACGCCGCCATCGGGTTCTCGGTTGTTATCGAGGCACTGAACCAGGTCGCGCGCCGCAACCTCGTGCGCGATTCGTCGCCCCGCCCCATGCGCGAACGCACCGCTGAAGGCATATTGCGCATGCTGGGCAAGCGCCCAGCGTCGGACGATAGCAGCGCCGACGACGCCACACCCGACTCCGCCGGCACTGCGTTCGCTGTTGAAGAAAGAAATATGGTCAGCGGCGTGCTGCGCCTTGCGGACCGCAACGTGCATTCGATCATGACGCCGCGCAATGACATTAGCTGGATCGACCTGGACGACGACCCCGAGACCATACGCAAGGAAATCACCGAGACGCCCCATGGCTTCTTCCCCGTCTGCCGCGGCTCGCTTGACGACATGGTGGGCATCGGCCGCGCCAAGGACATGATCGCCGACCTGATGCTGCACAAGACACTGAACGAAAAGGGCTTTCGCCCCGCCATCATCGTTCACGAAACCGTGCGCATACTGGACCTGATGGAGACGCTGAAGGCGGCGCGCGGCCAGCTCGTCATCGTCATCAACGAGTTCGGCGCCGTCGAAGGCCTGGTCACCCCCATAGACGTATTCGAAGCCATTGCGGGCGATTTCCCCGACGAGGACGAAACGCCGGACATCGTCGCCGACGGCGAGGACCGCTGGCTGGTGGACGGCGCCACGGACATGCATCACTTCGAACAGACCTTGAACATTGAAGGCCTGATCGAGGAATCCGATGACTTCAGCACCGTTGCCGGCTTCCTGTTGCGCCAGTTTGGCCGGCTACCCGCCGCCAATGACGAAATAACGCTTAACCATACCTATGGCGAATACCGATTCCGCGTAATGGAGCTGGAGGGCCGCCGCATCGCCAAGGTGGAAGTCACGCGCACATCGGGGGCAAACTACCGGGCATCCGAAGCTGAAAGCGCGGCCTAGAAGTTTATGTTATAGTAGCTGGCTGTTGTGAATTCGTCGGGGCGTAGCGCAGCCTGGTAGCGCATCTGGTTTGGGACCAGAGGGTCGAAGGTTCGAATCCTTTCGCCCCGACCAATATTCAACAGTAAAGAACAAGGGGAGTAGCTTTCTTCCGCAGCATCGTCATTACGGCCGTCTTGCAATACTTTGCAAGCGCCCGGTGCTCGGGCAACATCACCATGTTGCAAGCAAGACCTTGCCATCAAGGGCAAGGTCTATACTCCAGCGATAGCTGTGGCCTGTGTCCTGACGGATCAGGCCATTTTTGCTTTGTTCAGGCTGGCCAGTTCCGTTTCCCCAACAATTATTTTGGTACCAAAAGGGTGACGACGTATGCTTGAATTTTTACAAACGCTAAGCTGGGCGGCGGTTTTCCAGATTATCTTGATCGACATTCTGCTAGGTGGCGATAACGCCGTGGTCATTGCGCTAGCCTGCCGGAACTTGCCACCCAAACAGCGCATGCAGGGGATTCTGTGGGGTACCGCCGGCGCTATCGTACTGCGCGTTGCCTTGATTGCCTTCGCGTTGACGCTGTTAAGCGTGCCGTTCCTGAAGATCGTCGGCGCGCTATTGCTGATATGGGTGGGTGTCAAACTGCTGATTCCGGAAGAAGATGCGCACGGCAAGGTCAGCGGCGGCGGATCCATTCTGGCCGCCGTCAAAACCATCATCGTGGCCGACTTCGTCATGAGCCTGGACAATGTCATTGCCATTGCAGGCGCAGCCCAAGGCGCGCACCCGGATCATCAAATAGGCCTGGTCATCTTCGGCCTGGTGATCAGCGTGCCCATCATCGTCTGGGGCAGCACCCTGGTGCTGAAACTGATCGATCGCTTTCCCAGCGTGGTCACGTTCGGCGCAGCGCTACTGGGCTGGATAGCCGGAGGAATGCTCATCACGGATATCGTCATCGTCGAGCAGTTCGGCGAACCATCCGGCGCGTTGAAG
>CAZONP010000020.1:0-22080 GCA_964581155.1 uncultured Candidimonas sp.
AGCCATCGATGGTCAGCTTGGCGCCACCGATCCGAAAGCCATTGGTATACGTTTTACTGGCGTGCTTTGCTATGAAGTCCCTGTCTTGCAAGACGTCGACATACGTCACGACATCGATGGGTATTGATCCGGCCGCCGCCGACTGCTGCATAAAGGGCACGATGGTCGACGTGGCACGCCCCTCTTGGCCCGTGGTGTAGCCGTACTTGCTTAGCAATTGTGTACCGGCCACGAACAAGGCTTGCGCCTGCGCCGCGCTCATGTTCGAGAACTGCTTGGCCAGGGCATCGAAGAACGCGGCTTCCTCCAACACGCCGTTAGGCCTCTGGGCGTCCGCCTCGCGGCGGATCACGCCGCCCTCGGGGTTGGCTGTTGCCGCGGTAATCCCCGCCAATTCCAAGGCCTTGCTATTCATCACGCCGATATGACCCGATTGATGAATAATCAACACTGGAACGTCGGTGGACACCCGGTCCAGGTCGTCGCGGGTTGGATGCCGTTGCTCGGCCAGCTGGGCGTCGTCGTAGCCGAAACCCAGGATCATGCCGATACTTTTTTCACCGGCGGCATGCTCGCTCGCCCACTGCGTCAATGTATTCTTCAGACTTTCGACGTCTTTCACCTTGCCATCAGGCGGCGACAGCAGATTGGCGGAAAACGCCTGCAGGCCGATCATGAAAGCATGACCATGCGCATCAACAAAGCCAGGCAGCAATGTCCGACCAGCCAGGTCGTGCATCACGGTTTTCTTGCCGCGATAACGCTCTATGTCATTACTTGAACCCACGGCAAGAATCTTGCCGTGCCTGACGGCGACCGCTTCGACGCGCGGGCGGCTATCGTCGATCGTCAGGATGGGGCCGCCAGACCAGATTATGTCGGCCACTTCCGCCCCAAAAACATGTTGTGGCAGCAGCAAACCGCCAGACAGAACGACCCATCGCACCATGGTTGCCAGCTTCATCGAAACCTTCCTTGAGATTAATCGCGATGACGCCAGAACCTCCCAGTCCTATCTGCCGCCAACAAGAAAGTGCGAATGTTCCACGAACTTGCCGGCGGCGGCCAGTCTCAACTGTCTCAATTATCTCGTCAGGGGCCATCCGCCAGGAAAACAACGCCTTTGCCGAACACGACCCGAATGGGCAAGGAAATATTTTGCTTTTGGGCTTTGTTGCGCAGACGACTCAGCACGACGTCCACCCGATGGGTGTCAGGCTCATCGTGGAACCCAAACAGGTGCTCATGGATCAGTTCCTTGTTGCACACTTCGCTCGGATATCGCATCAGGAAGCCGATCAGCCGGGCTTCCTGGCTGGTCAAAAGGAGGTCGTCGCCATGGGGCCCCGATAAACACTTATCGCGAAGCACCCACGCTGCAGGGGCTACAGGTGCCGGCAGCCCGGAATCCACTACTTGCGACCGCAATCTTTGCCACAACTGATCAACCGTAAGGACCAAGTCGGCAAAGTTCACCGGCTTCACCAGATACGCATCCGCGCCCAACTCCATACCTCGAAGCTTGTCTTGCTGGCTGCCTCGCGCGCTCATCACTATCGAGCCGTATTGGCCCAGCCCGCGCAAATACGTCAGCACGCTGAATCCGTCCTCCCCCGGCAAACCAATGTCCAGCAGTACGATGTCGACGGGATTGGCGTGCAGGTGTTTCCAGAAGGCTTCCGCGCTGCGTTCGCCCCACACCCTATAACCCTTTGCCTTCAGAAAGAATATCAGCTCCTCCCTAAGGTCCGGATTGTCCTCCAGAATCGCGATTCGGATCTCACTTCTTCCTATCATGCCGATGCACCTTTGGCCGATATGGAAACCGACAACGTAAAACAGCTGCCTTCGGGCCCGCTACGGGCAAGCTCCAGGTCGCCGCCATGTGCGCGGACGATTTGCCTCGCAACGTAAAGCCCAAGCCCTGAGCCGCCTGGATCTTGCGCCGCCATTGACGACGCTTGCCGCCGACGATGGCGCTCAAAGATTAACGCGGCATCTTCCGCTGGAATTCCAGCGCCATGATCCCGGATGCTGACTACGACGCGCTCGCCTATTGAAGCCACGTCAATGTCAACGTTGCCCTTGTCGCTGTACTTGACTGCGTTGTCCAGAACGTTGGACACCGCTATGCGCAGCATGGCGGTGTCTGCCATGACCAGTATCTCTTGCTCACTGCGTTCGTCGACGCTTCGGCCGTCTACGGTCAGCCGCCATAGATGGTTTTCCGAGCTGTCAACGATTTCTGCGGCAGAGCGCAGCACATCCAGCAGATCGACCAATTCAGTCTGCAACTGCAGGCTGTCGGCATAAAGGCGGGAGTCTGCGAGGCAATTGTCAGTCAGTTGTACAAGGCGATGAGTCGCACGCCGAATACTTTGATAACGGCGTCCGCGCTGCTTATCTGAAATGGAAGGCAGTTGAAGGTTTTCCATGGCATTGGCAATGACGGCTAATGGGTTGCGAAATTCGTGCGACACCATGCCGATGAACTGGCGTTGATGAAAACTTGCCTCACGCTCCAGCTTCAGTTCGCGCGCCAATTGCTGCCTTTCCCGGGTTTCCCGCGCCTCCTGTCGAATGCGGTAAGCCACCCACCCCAACACGGTCAGCATGTTGACCATGATCACATATTGCCAAAGTCCGAAGATCCGCTTGTCGTAAGGCAGCAAGCCAACGAGCGACATCAGCGCCACAATACCGGCAGCCATATATAGCATTGGCATAAGACCCAACACCAATGTCATGACGTCGCGCTCGTCAGTCCGCCATACGGTCCACGCACCCGCAGCCAGGATCAAGGCAGTGGAAATGCACAACACGCCTTGAATCTTGATGGCCAAGCCATAAAAATCAAAGGGAATGCTAAGCGGCAGCAACAGGCTCACGCCTATCGCTATCATCATCAAGCGATGCAGGCTCACCCGGCGCTCCCGCAGATTGAGCGCCTCGGTCGTCACCCAAAGCAGGCTCGTATAGCCCAACAGAGTCAGTATGCCGGTTAAGTAGTGCTGCCAATGAAATGCGCTGGCGCCGAACAACCAATCGACATAGCCCTGAATGCAGGCAACAAGCCAATACGTTAGAGAGAAGGCGCAAAGTGCCCAGGCAAGGGGGCGACGCAGGATAAAGGCGAAAACGATGGCAAGAGCGGTGGAAAGCGCCGCCAGGCCGAAATAAAAACTCCAGAACGCCGTGTCGCGTGCTGCCTGTTTCAGGAACGCTTCCGGAGCCCAAAGAGATCCCTCCAGCAGTATGGAGCTCGAACTCTGCACCTGGATTACAACGTCGTAGCCCGACGCGCCCGAGGGCGCAGCCAGTATGAACACAGGAAACCGGTAATCGACATCGCCAGGGGCCCGAGACCACATATCGCCCGCGCGATGAATTGACCACTCCCCGCTACTAGCGGACGGTCGATAATAAAGCGTGATGTCGTCAAGAAAATTGGGACCAAGCTGCAGCCAACGATTCTGACCATCGAATAAATCCGCAGGCAAGAAAAACTTCAGCCACACGTGCGACCGGGTGTACCCCAGCGACAATACCTTGCGTCGTTCAGTAAGCGCGTCTGGCGGCAAAGCCATGAACTGTTCGATGTTGATTTTGGTGGACGCATCTTCGTGCCACCGAAACGGAATGTCGTTTCCCAGTTGACTTTGAGCGGTGGCCGCTTGGCAAGCGCACAGCAACAACAATAGATAAACCGTAAGGGCAAGCCGACCACCCCGTACCTTCAGATCCCCCATAGCAACGCGTTCCCAACTGAATTCAGGCTATCGCTTATTGTATGTCTAAAGTTTAAAATCATGTCGAATCTTAAGCTCTGGTACAAACAACACATGCGCATCACACCTTGCCTCGGTCTGCTGTTCGCTGGCATGTTAGCCGGCATCTTAGCCGGCTGCGCCGTGCCATCCCCCCACGAGCGCACGCAATTGGCCGACGCCCTTGCCGCCGTAAACGGCTGGCAAGCCTTCCATATACACACCAATAAGTTTGTGTTCGCGGGCTATATGCCCGAACAACGTCGCACTGACACCTTGCCAACCCCAACGGCCATCGATACGTCCGCCACGCCCACCACCGATACCTTGACGGTCTATATTGAAGGAGACGGTTTGGCGTGGATCAGCAAATCACAAGTTTCACCAAACCCCACGCCGAGCGAACCCACGGCTTTGAAAATGGCGTTGCGGCATCGCGGCGCTGCCGTGGCCTATCTGGCAAGGCCTTGTCAATATGTCCACGGTCCTGACGCGCGCAATTGCTCAAGTGCCTATTGGACGGATCAGCGTTTCTCGCCGGAGGTGGTCGTTGCAGTGAACGAAGCCGTTGATCAGTTGAAGGCGCGTACCGGAGCGCATCGAGTCACGCTGGTGGGTTTTTCGGGTGGTGGGGCCGTTGCTGCGCTAGTGGCCGGCCGGCGCACGGATATGCGTCTGTTGATAACCATTGCCGGGAATCTGGACACCGCAGCGTGGACAAGGCATCACGGAATAACGCCGCTGCTTGGATCGCTGAATCCTGCAGATCAATGGCAGTCGCTGCGCAATGTGCGGCAAATCCATTTCGTTGGTTCCGATGATAGCGTCGTTCCTGAAGATATTATCCACTCTTATCTCAGCCGCTATCCAGTCGACCAGCGCCCTGAACTGCGTGTCATACAAGGCTACAGCCATCATTGCTGCTGGGACCGCCTTGAGCCGCAACTTCCATTAAAATAAATCCCTTTACCAAGGATGCCGCCATGAGCAATACGCTCAAGATTCAACTTGCCGATGCCGTCAAAGCCGCCATGCGCGCCAAAGATTCCGCCCGCCTGGGCACTTTGCGCTTCTTGCAAGCCGCCGTCAAACAGAAAGAAATTGACGAACGGCGCGATCTGGACGATGCCGAAATAACCGCCATTATTGAAAAGCAGGTCAAACAGCGGCGCGAATCCATTGCCGCATTCGAGCAAGCAGGACGGACCGAAACCGCTGAACAGGAAACGGCGGAACTGGAAGTCCTGAAAGAGTTCTTACCGCAAGCGGCAACCGAACAGGAAATCACGATTGCCATCGACGCGGCGCTGGCCGATGTCAGTAGCCAAGGTATCGTGGGCGGCCCCGCCATGGGCAAGGCCATGGCCATACTGAAAGCATCGCTGGCCGGGCGTGCCGACATGTCGGCGTTATCGGCTCTGGTGAAGGAACGTCTTAAGTAAGGCAAGGCAGTGGCCTGGCGACGCACTGCCATATGAACGACGCCTCATCCGTATCTATTTGTACACCACGCAAACAGAGGTATCCATGCGCACCGATTCGCGCATGGCGTTCAGTGCGTCGTTATCCCATGGGCTGTGCCCCCATACCGTATGCACAACTTGCGTATGCCTTGCATCGACCGCTTTGATGTCTGTGCGGGCCACTTCCATGCTCTGCATGGGGCCGCGTACCGCCACCCAGGCGGTTTGCGTGGCGGCATCGACCTGTGCGTAGACGTCGTATTGCTTCTTGCCACGCAAGCATTCGTGCGCCTGGTTTTGCGCGCGCAAATATACCGTTTGATAACTGCGAGGCACCGTATAGGAAACATTGGGCGATTCCCCAGGCTGAATACCCAGCGCGCAGCCGGACAACATGCCAGCAAGCCCTGCACTAACAATAAGAGCTCTCACGCCAGTCTCCAGAATCTAAAAAGGCTTCAACGCCCGAACTCAATTATTTACGAGCATGCCTCGTTCAAGAGGTCTTTTTCGCTATCGAGGATGGGATAATCAATATACCCCTTGGGACCGTCGGCGTAAAATGTGCCGGCATCCCATTGGTTAAGCTCGGCGCCCGTTTTCAACCGCGTGACCAGGTCGGGATTCGCAATGAAGGCTCGTCCGAACGCAACCGCCTCGGCGCGGCCACTGGTCAAGGCCTGCCTTGCCGACTCGAGCTCGTAGCGTTCATTGACAATAAGCGGGCCGCCGAATAGTCGCTTGATTTGCGCGGTTTGGCTGCCGTTGCCGGGCGCTTCCCGGACAAAAATGAAGGCAATGCCCCGCTGGCCCAGCGCACGCGCGACGTGATTGAATATAAGTTCCGGATTGGTGTCGGAAATGGCATGCGCCGTGCCGCGTGGCGATAAATGCACGCCCACCCGTCCGGCACCCCAAATACCAACACATGCGTCGACGACTTCAAGCAGGAACCGGGAACGGTTTTCGACAGAACCACCATAGCTGTCCTGTCTTTTGTTGGTTCCATCCTGCAGGAATTGATCAATTAGGTAACCATTGGCGGCATGAACTTCAACGCCATCGAAATCGGCCTCGCGGGCGTGGCGCGCGGCCTGTGCGAAATCAGCCACAATGCCGGCTATTTCTTCTGCGCGCAGCGCGCGGGGAACCACATAGTTGCGGTGAGGACGCAGCAGACTGACATGCCCTTCGCATGCAATGGCGCTGGGCGCCACCGGAATTTCACCATTCAGGTATTCAGGATCGGATACGCGGCCCACATGCCATAACTGCAGGAATATTTTCCCGCCGCGCGCATGCACCGCACTCGTGATCTTCTTCCAGCCCTCGACCTGCGCACTGCTCCAGATGCCGGGTGTGTTGGGATACCCCACGCCCGACGGGGAAACCGACGTGGCCTCTGATAAAATTAGACCGGCCGAGGCCCGTTGACAATAATAGACACGCATCAAGTCATTGGGAATTCGTCCGGGCGAGGCCCGCGTACGGGTCAAGGGCGCCATTACGACGCGGTTCCTTATTTCCACCGCACCCAATTGAATGGGGTCAAACAAACTAGTCATAGTTATACCGCTGCTCAATTCAGGTTATTCCGAGTCTGCATCAAAACAACAAGCGCTGCCGACATAGACCCAAGTCCATCAGGGTTTTTACCAGATTTTGGGTTAAGGTACCATTTTTTCAAGCATTACTTCTGTGTCGGCCGGCACACTACGAGGAAAGCATGGGGCAATTCGCAGTCATAGGTCTGGGCAGATTCGGTTCCGCCGCGTCCCTGGAACTCATGAAAATGGGGCACTCGGTACTGGGAGTGGACACTAACGCCAAGCTTGTGGACAAATACGCCGACCAGCTCACCCACGCCGTCATTGCTGATGTCACCGACCGCGACGCGCTGGAAGAACTTGGCCTGGACAATTACGACGTCGTGCTTGTCGCCATAGGCGAAGAAATCCAGGCCAGCCTGCTCTGCGTTGTTCACCTTAAGTCTTTGGGGGTCCAAACACTTTGGGTGAAGGCGTCTTCGCATGCGCAGCATCTTATTCTTAGCAAATTGGGTGTGGCCCGAATCGTGCACCCCGAAGAAGAGATGGGCATACGCGTGGCTCAGGCGCTCAGCTACCCCATGGTAAACGACTATATCTCCATCGGTAACGGCGAATTCGTCGTGGAGATCGATGTCAGTGAACGCCTGCAGGGTACGCCGCTGGGCCAGGTGTTCCGGGATCAGCCCGAAACCCTGCATGTCCTGCTGATAAAGCGGAAAACAGAAATCACTGTACATCCACCCAATGACTTCGTTCTCCATGCCAAGGACATTCTGGTCCTGCTCGGGCAGTTGAGCACCCTGAAGACAATTGCGCCCAAGCTTATCTAAGTCATGCGCAACTGGGATCCGCTTTTTACGTACCATTCATACAAACGTATTCGACGCAGCGGCCTGCTGCGCGCCAGCCCGCCTGTGGTGCTTATGGCCGGTTTCCTGGCATTGATCCTGGTCGGAGGACTGCTACTGTCGCTTCCGGCTGCCAGCCATGAGCCAATAAGCATATTCACCGCCCTTTTCATGGCGACATCTGCAGTGACGGTCAGCGGCCTGACAGTTATCGACCCGGCCATCGTGCTTACCCACTTTGGTCAAATCGTCCTTATTATGCTTGTGCAATTGGGCGGGCTAGGTTTTGTTACGTTCGCAGTGGTGTCCGCCATTACAATCGGACACAGAATGAGCCTGCAGCACCAGGCGCTCGCCTTGGAAGCATTCAATCAGACCAGCGTTTCGAAGATACGCCGCACCGCATTCCTGGTTCTAAAGACCTCGTTACTCATTGAAGTGGCGGCCGCCATTATTCTTACGTTGTGGTGGTGGCGCGACTACCCATTGATCACAGCAACGTATCGCGCAATTTTCCATGCCATTGCCGCGTTCAATAACTCCGGGTTCTCGTTGTTCCCGGCTAGTCTTGCGCAGTTTGTGGACGACCCGGTCACGATACTCGTCATAACGTCGCTGATCATCCTGGGCGGAATTGGCTTTTCTGTTATTGGCGACGTGGTGCACCGTAAGCGGTGGGCAACATTGCTGCCCTATACAAAGCTGGTCTTGCTGGGCTCGTTGATCCTGAACCTCATCGGCTTCTTACTGATATGGGCGCTCGAGGCGGGAAATGCGCATACGCTTGGCGGCCTGACAACCGGCGGACAAGCGTTGGCCGCATGGATGCAGAGCATTACGTCCCGCACTGCCGGCTTCACGACCATTGACATCACTCAGTTACACGACACATCCACGCTGGTGATCATGTTGCTAATGTTCATTGGCGGCGGGTCGCTCAGCACGGCCAGCGGCATAAAAATCGGCACTTTCATCGTACTATTGGCCGCTGTTTATTCATATATCTTTCACAAGAAGGAAGTGGTGCTACTGCAACGCTCCATTTCCGCCGGCACTGTTCAAAAGTCGCTGGCTCTTTTGCTGGTGACGACTGCACTCGTCTTTGCGGGTGTATTTATCATGACAATATTTGAAGATCTTCCATTCATCAGCATATTGTTCGAAGTGGTGTCGGCGGTAAGCACCACGGGAATGAGCCGCGACCTCACCCATCAGCTTTCAACCCCCAGCCAGGCATTGTTGATGCTCTTGATGTTTGCCGGCCGCCTGGGACCATTAACGTTGGTCTATAGTTTAGCCACCCAAAAGCGAAGTCGCGTCCGTTATCCGGAGACCTCTTTTCAGGTGGGATAGTGCCGGCGCGGTACACATAAGGTGCTCCCGGGGATCCGGCAACAATGCCGGCTGGTTTTGTGCTAGAATTTCGTTCTTCGGGGCGTAGCGCAGCCTGGTAGCGCACTTGCATGGGGTGCAAGGGGTCGAAGGTTCGAATCCTTCCGTTCCGACCAATATAAAGAAGCGGCTTGGCATTATTTGCCTGGCCGCTTTTTTCATTTCTCTTCCACATTACCCTCTAGTGAATCAGCCCTCCGTCCGCACGGCCCAGGGCTAACCACCATTCCTCTTACCCTATATGGCGTGCCTTGGCGTACGCCGTCTGGTGCGCTGCAGCGTAGGCCGAACTCCGCCTGTTCGCGCCCTACCTTCATCTCTAAGATGGACTCCATCAAGCCTGTATCCAGGCATATCGATTCGACAAGCAAGAGATACGGCCTAGCGGATACTTTCGCACAACAAGCCTCTTGCGCCCTACGACAACGAAGACAAGCCGAACCAAAGGGAGTCCACATTATGTGTCTGTTCAAGGTACTGCTGATGCCGCTTGCTTCGACTTGAACGGACCATCATGAGGAAAACAATAAGTTGCTTCTGCATTGCAGCCGCTACCTTGACAAGCAATAGTGTCCTGGCGGCGGTATCGCGGGCAGACTACGACAACCTGATACGAGACGCCCGCGCCGGAAACTACCAACCCGCATTGATCATGCTCCGGGAACATAGTATGGAACATCCCCGGGATCTGCGTGCGGCATACGACCACATCCTTATTGCGGGGTGGGCCGGGCAAAGCGAAGAAGCAATCAGCACTTACGAAGCCTTGCACCCTAGACCCAATCGGCTGCCGCAAGACGTCCTGAGCACCGTCGCCCAGGCGTACCGCGACACGCAACGCTGGGACGATGCCCTGCTCCTGTACCGCGAGGGCCAAAAACGCTACCCCCGACTGACGTCATTTACCGTGGGCGAGATCATGGTGCTTACAGATGCCGGTCGCTCGACGGAGGCGGTGGCCTTAGGCCAGGAGCGGATCGCCAAGAAGCCTGAAGATCCCGATCTGCGCCTGGCATTGAGCTACGCCTACCGAGGTTCGGCGGCGCCGTTTGCCGTACTTCAAGAAACCGATCACGCTCGTCGGTTGGCCCCGGCCAAAGCCTATGTGACGCGCGAATATCTTGACTCACTGAAATACGCCGGCCTGGCACATGCGGCCTTCGAATCGGCCAAACAGCATCCCGAGCTAATTGACACCGATCGTCTGCGTGACCTGGAAGCGGACTATCTGGCTGAACTGGCGCGCCTGGCGGCCGAACCGACCCGCCAGGAAGCGGAACGTTTTTCCATAGCCGACCGCGTGATCGCGGAATACGAACGGGTAATTCCTGAATGGCAAGCGATAGGTCCGGAAGCGGAACGTCAGGTCTTGCGCGCGCGCGTCGATCGTCTGCAAGCCTTGTACACGCGCAAACGCATGCAGGAAGTGGTGGACGAATATGAAATGCTTGTAGAGGAAGGCGCCACCTTGCCTCCCTATATAAGCAATGACATCGCGGCCGCTTACTTGTATTTGCGCCAACCCGAAAAGGCGCGGGATCATTACCGGAAAGCAATCATCGACAGCGACCCGCGGTTTGTGAGCGCGGGCGAACGTCTTAGCAATCAAACCGGCCTCTTCTATGCGCTGATCGAAAGCGAACAATTCGACGACGCCTCGCAGGTGATTGAAGGCGCGCAAACCGAGCAGCCCCGCTGGCGATACATCAAGGGCCTGGTGCAACGCGTTCCCAACGATTTGTACTTGTATTCAGAGCAAACCGCCGCGCTTAATCTTTTCTATAGCGATGATACGGTGGCCTCCCAACAGCGGCTGGAAGAACTGGTCGCCAATGCGCCGCGCAACGTGGGGCTGCGTACTGCTCTGGCCAACGTCTATCGCGGACGCAGCTGGCCGCGCCGGGCCGAAAAAGAGCTGAAGATGGCCGAAACGCTGGAGGCACGGGCGGTGGAGGTCGAGGCCGGCCAAGGCTTGACGGCCATGCAGTTGCAGGAATGGGCACAGGCCCGCAGCCTTAGCCTGGACTTGGCTGCACGCTTCCCCGAAGAAAAGTCCACAGATACCCTGGCGCGTGAATGGGCCGTGCATAACAAGGCCGAGCTGCGGGTAACGGGCGAGCGCGGTATTGCATCCGATAGCCCCGTGTCCGGCAGCGGCGATCTAAGCATAGATACCGTGCTTTACTCCGCCCCCATCAAAGACAACTGGCGGGTATTCGGCGGTGGCGGTTACTCCACGGGCGACTTCGAAGAAGGCACCGGGTACTACCGTTGGCTACGCACCGGGGTGGAATGGCGCAGCCGCGGCCTGACCACTGAACTTGAAGCTTCCACGCACAACTACGGCTCCGGAACCAAACCGGGCGCACGCCTTACTACAGCCTACGACGTCAATGACCACTGGATGGTAGGCGGATCCGCCGAGTGGCGCTCCCGGGAAACACCGCTGCGCGCCTTGCGTTCCGATATTACGTCCAACTCGCTCAGCGCCTTTGTGCGATGGCGCGCCCATGAGCGCCGGGAATGGTCGTTCGCCTTTTCGCCATCGCGATTCAGCGATGGAAACAATCGCCAGTTCGCCATCGTCAGCGGACGCGAACGCGTGTACACATCGCCCACAGTAAAGGCGGACCTTCACTTGACGGTGGCCGCCATGCACAACTCTAAGGAAGACGTCCCTTACTTCAATCCGCGTGCCGATCTTGAAATCATACCCAGCATCAATCTCACCCATGTCCTGCACCGTAAATACGAAACCGTATGGGAACAGAACTTCCTCGTCGGTGCGGGAACATATACACAACGTGGATACGGCACCGGCGGTGTGGCAGCGCTTGGCTATGGCATGAGCTACCAGTTCAGCGAGGCCTTCCAGATTGGCGCCAACATCACCGGTATCAGCCGTCCATATGACGGGGTGCGCGAACGCGAGGCCCGAGTCATGTTCGAAATGACCATCCGTTTCTAGAGAATCTTCACACATGCTTGAAAATCTTTTCTGCCTGAGATACCTCTGCACTCTTTTCTGCTCCGTCTTGTTGCTGAGCGGATGCGCCACCGATATTCCGGCCTTTGTACCGCCGGAGCAACGCCCCAGCCATGCGTTCAATCAGGCATGGCCGGAAAACAAATTCCTTGCCCTGGCTTACCACGATGTCGAAGACAGCGACCCGGATCAAGCATACGTAAGCGTGCGTACCGACCATTTGGCACAGCAATTTGCATGGCTGCGCGAAAACGGATACCAGGCAGTCACGGTGGATCAGATCCTTGAGGCAAGCCAGGGTGGCGAGCCATTGCCGGAAAAGGCCCTGTTTCTTACCTTCGACGACGGATACAGCAGTTTCTACACGCGTGTTTATCCATTGCTCCGGGCCTATCAATGGCCTGCGGTCATGGCCCCCGTCGGCAAATGGGCCGATACGCCTGCGGGAGACCTTGTGGATTTCGGCGGCCTGCCAACCAAGAGAGACCGCTTTCTGACCTGGGACCAGATTGGGGAAATGTCCCGCTCCGGCCTGGTGGAGATCGGCGCGCATACCGACAACCTCCACTTCGGCATCATGGCCAATCCGCAGGGCAACCTGCAACCCGCCGCCGCCGTCCGCATTTATGACGCCACCACCGGTAAATATGAAACAGAGGCGGCCTACAAAGCCCGCATTACCAACGACGTAAAGCAGATCACCGCCAAAATCCAGCGAGTTACCGGCAAAAAGCCACGCGTATGGGTATGGCCGTATGGCGCCGCAAGCGGCACGGCATTGAAGATCGTTCAGGATAATGGCTATCCGCTGGCGCTTTCGCTGGATCAAGGGCTGGGAACGGTAGATCGGCTGATGGATGTTCCGCGCATACTTGTGTCGAACGATCCCCAGCTGCGTACGTTTGCCAGCAACGCCATGGTGATGGAGAACAATGCCACCATGCGGGTGGCGCATGTGGATTTGGACTACGTGTACGATCCCGACCCTGCGCAGATGGAACGAAATCTGGGCCAATTGGTGCAACGCATTGCCGATATGCAGATCACAACCGTGTTCCTGCAAGCATATGCGGACCCGCAGGGCGACGGGCTAGTCAAATCTGTCTACTTTCCAAACCGCCACCTTCCCATGCGCGCTGACTTGTTCAACCGCGCTGCATGGCAGCTTAAGAGCCGCGCATTCGTCGAAGTGTATGCATGGATGCCGGTGCTGAGCTTCGACCTTGCGCCTGAGATTACGCGCGTCACGAAATGGGATCCGGAAACCGGCGGTAATGCCGTCGATCCAGAGCAGTACCGGCGATTATCACCGTTCGACCCTGTGGCGCGCCAACGCATTATCGAGCTATATGAGGACTTGTCACGCTACTCTCTTTTCAATGGCATTCTGTACCATGACGACGCGATCATGTCCGACTTCGAGGACGCATCGTCCCACGCCCTGGCCGCCTACGCCGCAGCGGGCTTGCCATCCAGCATCGAAGCGCTTCGCGCCGATCCCGAAATCATGCAGCGCTGGACTCGCTACAAATCCCAGTACCTGATCGATTTCACTAAAACATTGACGGACCGTGTGCGTGCCATACGGGGCCCGTACGTCCGCACGGCCCGCAACATCTTTGCCGAGCCCATCCTGCATCCGGAAAGCGAAGCCTGGTATGCACAAAACCTGGACGACTTCCTGGCCACCTATGACTGGACGGCACCAA
The DNA here is from genome assembly GCA_964581155.1 of uncultured Candidimonas sp. Taxonomy (GTDB): domain Bacteria; phylum Pseudomonadota; class Gammaproteobacteria; order Burkholderiales; family Burkholderiaceae_B; genus Pollutimonas. Next base: position 13,716 of record CAZONP010000020.1, read on the forward strand.
TGGCCATGCCATGGATGGAGGGCGTTCCCGAGGACGAAGCGCACGCCTGGCTGGAGCGCCTGGTCAAGACGGTAGGCACACGCCCGGATGCGCTGAACAAAACAGTGTTTGAAATACAGGGCCGCGACTGGCGCCCGTCGTCTGGGGCGGAGGATTCGGGCCCTGTGGACTCCAGGCTAATGGCCAGCTGGCTGAAACGCCTGCAGTTGAGCGGCGCCCGCAGTTTTGGCTACTACCCCGACGACTTCGTCAACGACGAGCCCCAGCTGGACATCATCCGGCCGGCCATCTCAAGCGCCTGGTACCCATTCCAATGACTGACCGACTAATAGCCTTTCTTGTGTTGTGCATCGTGCTGGGCGCGCCCTTTGGCCTGACCCTGGTCCTGACGAGTAGCATGCTGCTGAACTTCGTCTTCTTTTATCCATTATTCATGTCCGGCATTTGGATGGCCGGCGGTCTGTTTTTCTGGTTTCAATGGGAACGCAAGTGGAACTGGCGTCCCTATCGCGCGCCGCAGCTGTACGGCGAACCGCTAGTCACCATTGTGATTCCATGCTTCAACGAGGAAGCACATGGTGAAGAAACCATACTTGCCGCATTAAGGCAGGAGTATCCGAATATCGAGGTTATCGCCGTTAATGACGGCTCGACCGACGGTACGGCCGTGCTCTTCGACCGGTTGACTGCCGAACACCCACGACTGCGCGTCATTCATCTAGCTCATAACCAAGGCAAGGCAATGGCGTTGCGCATGGGCGCGATGGCGGCACGCAGCGAGTATCTGGTTTGCATTGACGGCGACGCCTTGCTGGATCCGGACGCGGTGAACTATCTTGTGGCGCCGCTCGTGGATCATCCCCGTGTCGGCGCTGTAACCGGCAATCCCCGCATACGGACACGGTCCACGCTCATCGGACGCATACAAGTCGGCGAGTTCTCGTCGATCATCGGCCTGATCAAACGAACGCAGCGCGTCTATGGGCAACTCTTCACCGTATCGGGGGTCGTTACGTCCTTTCGGCGCCAAGCCCTGGATGAAGTCGACTACTGGAGCCTCGATATGATCACCGAGGACATCGACATCACATGGAAATTGCAGCGCGCGCACTGGTCGATTTTCTATGAACCGCGCGCCCTATGCTGGATTCTCATGCCCGAAACGCTACGTGGCTTATGGAAGCAGCGCCTGCGTTGGGCACAGGGCGGCGCCGAGGTGTTTCTGAAGAACCTGGTTTCGATCTGGAGTTGGAAGTACCGCCGCCTTTGGCCGCTGATGGCCGAGTACTGCTTGTCAATTGGCTGGGCGTTCGCGTTCGCACTGTCCATCGTACTTTGGCTGCTTGGCCACATTACCCCCCTTCCCCCGAATATCGAGGTGTCTATTCTAATGCCACCGGCATTTACCGGCATGGTGCTCGCCATGGTGTGCCTGATGCAATTCGTCGTAAGCATACTGATCGACCGACGTTATGAACGCGGCCTGGCACGGTCGTTGTACTGGATTATCTGGTATCCATTCGCCTACTGGATCATCAATCTTTTCACCACGTTGTTCAGCTTTCCCAAGGTCATGCTGCGCATCCGGCGCCGACGCGCGCGCTGGTCCAGTCCCGACCGAGGGATAAAGGAGCTCACATGATTATCACGACACAGCGCTCGCCACTGGCCCTTGCCATCGATGCCACATTGACGGCCTTGGGATGGGCCGGATTCTTCTACCTGTTTACCCAAGGCGTCGTCAACGTACTGGCTGAAACCTACACCAGTCCCGAAGTGCCCCTGCTGGAACCCTTCGTGCCCACGGTGACGACATTGGCCACTTACCTGCTGGTCGCGGCATTCAATGCGTTGGTCATCGTGCTTTGGGCCCACTATCACCGTATCCGCGCGACTCCACCAGTGTCCGAAACGGCTCTGGAGGACATAGATGACGTGGCGGTAGCCTCGCACTTTCATCTGTCACGCAACCAACTCCATGAGATTCAGGATAGCCGCGTGACGGTCATTTACCACTCCGTCGATGGCGACATAGCTCACCTGGAAACCGACCAGCTACGTGTCGAGGCACCGGCCTCACTTCCGGCCTATGGCGCGACGAAGGTGGCCTGATCGGCAATACACGTCGGGCTTAGACGTATAGGGCATTCGGCCGGTGTGCAAAACCCTAATTAGGTAAGACGTAAAGCGGTACCCAGCTTACGACGTATGCCGCATGTTCTGGCCGGAGTAGATCTTTAAGATACATCAATGCATTTCGTATCTCAAAGTCTTCAAAAGACGCAGATATGAAACCAAAAATAAATAATGGTCGGGGAACTCATGCAATCTCTCATACCCGTAATGGCTACGCTGGCAATTGCCCTAAGCGGCCTTCACGCGCATGGACAGAATGTATCTGTGACCCGCGACACTCCTGCCCGGGTTGCAACAACCAAGAACGACCTGCCCGCCGCGACTGCGGGCAACGGCAATGGAAATGATCCAACGCCGGCTGCGGACCGCCGTAAAAGCGTGTTCGACGATCCGCTGGCCGGTGTGGTGGTCAACCGCACAGTGACCGTACTCGGCAAAGATTTTTATCAATATTTCACGGCCATATGGCGCCAGAAGGATGTGAGCAATCAATTCTCCATCTCTATCCATGAACGGCCCTCGGCGCGCTTCGGCAGCGAAATATGGGTGCAATTTGGACAAAAGCGGATGTTCCACACATTCCTCCCGCCGGCACGATCCGCCACCAAGAAAATTAGTGCCATGGCAGTCAACATGGTCTACGAGAACATCAAGAACAGCGAAGTCGAACGATTGATGGTGAAGAGCCCGGATCTGGGCCCAGAGGAGATGTAAATGAAAGGAGCAGACGTGTCGAAAAACAAAGAATACCGCTTGCGCAGCGCCCTGATGCTGGTAAGCCTGGCCCTGGCAGGCCAAGCAGCTGCGACGGAATTGGTCTATTACCCCTTCAACCCCTCGTTCGGCGGCAGCCCGCTGAATGGCTCGGTGCTATTGAATTCGGCCTTGGCGACCAATAAACACACAGCCCCGGATCTGGACGAAGATACCTTCGGTATTGAGCAAAAAACTCCACTACAGAGATTCAACGAATCACTGGAACAGAACATTCTTAGCAGGCTGGCGGCATCGGCCAGCTCGAAGATCATGGATTCAACAGGACGTTTCATACCGGGGCTGCTTGAAACCGAAAACTTCATCATAAATATCGTGGCCTCGGCAACCAACCCCAACGATCTAACGATTACCACCACAGACAAGCTAACGGGCGCCTCCACCGTCTTCCATGTGAGTAATCCAGCATGAAACAGCACACGAATTCCGATTACGCTGGACGGCGTGCCGCCAAGCTGGGTCTGACCTTGGCCATATGTGGCGTATTGGCCGCGTGCGCCGTGCCCAGCACGCCCGTAGCCGTTACCGCGCAAGCGAAGCTCACGCCTCCCACCCCGTCAACAAGGGACTTGCATCAGTTGCCGCCACCGAAAGGAAAGGTGGTTGTGGCAGTCTATGGCTTCCGGGACCAGACAGGTCAATACAAACCTTCACCCGACAGCTCGTTTTCCACGTCCGTCACGCAGGGTGCGGCGTCTATGCTGGTGAAGGCGCTGAAGGAATCCGGCTGGTTCACGCCGGTGGAACGGGAAAGCCTGCAGGAACTATTGACCGAGCGGCGTATTGTTCGTGCGCTGGATGGATCGCAAGCGCCAAACGCCCCTGAAATCAATATTCCGGCATTAGTGCCCGCGTCAATACTTGTAGACGGCGGAATTATTTCTTACGAGAGCAATGTGCGCACCGGCGGCTTGGGCGCCAGATTCCTGGGCGTGGGCCTTTCCAGCCAATACCGCATGGACCAGGTAACGATAGGGCTGCGCAGCGTCGACATACGCACGGGCAGGGTCTTGCAAACCGTATCCACAACCAAAACCATTTATTCCTACGAAGTTCGACCCAGCGTCTACAAGTTCGTGAATTTCAAGGATTTGCTGGAAATTGAAGGCGGCATCACCAGCAATGAACCCGCACAGTTGTGCGTCAAGGAAGCCATTGAAGCGGCCGTCCTGCATTTGACCGTACAGGGGCTGAAAGACCGCAACTGGGTGCTGAAGAACGAAAGCGACTGGAATTTGCCGATCATCCAGAACTATTTACGCGAAGACACGAATTACGCGATTACGCCCGAGTTGACTACGGGAACAAGCGCAACCACCACCGCTGTCGCCCCACAAAATTAAGTTACGAAGCAGCTTAACGATTTGTAGGGAAGCCCGGTATCAAAGGTCGCCGGGTTCGCCTGTCATGCAAGGCCTTTAATTAGAGGAGAAACATAATGAATATTAAACTGTCCGCGCTTGCCCTGGGCATCACCCTTGCCTACGGCGCCACCGCCGCCATGGCTGCCGATGTAGCCACGATCCATCAATCGGGTTCGTTCAATGACGGCATGATTGAACAATTCGACAATAATGGCGCAATCGCCGCCATTATTACCCATGGCTTCGACAACGACGCTTCGATCAAGCAGGAGCAAGTCACCAACGCCAATGCGACCATTTACCAGCATGCCAATGCCGGAACGGCATCCATCGATCAGGGCGGCAGCTGGAGCTCGGGGCACTATGTCAACGGTCATTGGCCTTGGCACGGCCCACAATGGGTCGAGGGCACATGGAGCGACGGAAGCAATCAAACTGCCGTCATCAACCAGACCGGCGGCTGGGGCAACGACGCATGGGTGACCCAAACCGGCCAGAATGTTGCCGCCTACATCAACCAAAGCGGGTTTCATAACGATGCAGGCATCGCCCAGGCCGGAAGTGGCAGCATGAATGTTGCCTCTATTGGCCAAGCAGGTGCCAACAACGACGGCTACATCGAACAACAGGGCAGTAATCTGGTTGCAGCTGTCTTGCAATCTGGCATGGGCCACGAAGCTGTCATCACGCAAGTTGGATCGAACAAAGTTGCCTCCATTGTCCAATATGGTGGCTACCAGAACAACGCCTACATCAACCAGCGTTAAATTTCTGCGGCAGTACGCAAGTCATGGGCATATAAATTGCTCATGGCTTGCTAAAAACATGCACATCTTATTTGATCCGGATGCGATGATATGTTGTATTCAGCATACATTTGCGAATTAAACAGGCGTAAATATGAACGCAGATAGCGATATACAAGTTTGGCTGGAAACGTTTTCAAGGACTCAACCGAGCATTATTGTTCCATATGTAAAGAGCAGCCACGATACAACTTTGCGCTATAAGCTACGCGCAACCCAGGAAAGCAATGGCGGTCGCGCTGTCATAGGCCAAGGAGGCACCGTGGCAGTACTGGCGGATGTCCCGGCTCCGTTGATGAAAATGTCTCTGAATCGGCATGCAAACGACACATGCAGTATCAACCTTACTTTATCCGAAGCAGGAAATGGAGATCGGAAATACGAATTTGATTGTGCAAGTTTGAAATAATTAAAGACTTTAATTAAGTATGTTAAAGACTTACGACCGATTATTAAGGTATATCTCTACTTGCTTATTAGGTCGCGTATCAATACTATTCAAAATGTGGCGGTCGATGATGACTGCTTTGTTCGCTACGTCGAACCAGACACATGGCTGAATATACTGCGACACGCTGATATTTCATTGCCTCGGAAATTGCAGTATAGGCACTTGGCTCATTACGCGGATGCAGTGCTTTAGCCTTTGATCGAAATCCGTACAACGGGATCGAACCAAGGAAGACCAAGAATGATCAACATTACTGTTGTCGAGCCGCACCCACTCCTGCGCCTTGGCCTGTTGCAATTATTGTCCGATGTCACGGCCAACTTGGCGCTAAGCGGTGCGGATCACGCTGATTTAGTCCGGGAACCCTTACCGGATCAGTCATGCGACCTACTGCTCTTGGCGGTATCTGCCGGGGAAGACATACACAATCTATGCACTGCTGCGGAACGCCGGTATTCGCCGACAGCCATGTTGCTTTTGTCGGAAACGCCAGAGATGCCGCATTCCGCCAAGGGAGTCCCTAGCTCAGTGGCCGGCTATGTTCCCAAGAGCGCGCCGCCCGAAGTGCTGCAGGCGTCGGTCAGGCTGGTTTTGGCCGGTGGTACTTGCTTCCCCTTGCGTGCCAACGTTACCAGCCAGCCCCAGCCGCTCATACCCATATACGAACCACTAAAATGGCCGCCCGGTCCGGAGCTCAAGAAAGAGGTCAATTCCGACGCCAGTGCCGAATGCCAATTGTTGGGTCTGACACCCCGCCAATACGAAGTCCTGGTATTGCTGGCCCGCGGCTACCCCATGAAGACAGTTGGACGATGCCTGAATATATCGGTGGCCACCGCCAAGGCCCACACTGAAACCTTGTACCAAAGGCTGGATGTACACAATCGAAATGCCGCTGTGTATGCCGCCGTATCGCGCGGTGCAACCTTGGGATGGGCATCGATAACAGGTGCAAAAAAAGAAAATGGGTCTTCCAGCGGATCGCAGACCTTAGACAGCAAGGCACACAACGTCAACCTTATGACGCCGAAGTCTGCGCCATTGTCCCCTGGCAAAGATATCGCCCAAGAACGCGATACGACATATATTGCACGGTAACGGCGCCGCCATGCACATATTTGAATCAGCAAGCCGCCGCCTGAGCGCTGCGGCTTGCCGACTTTCACGGTTTGATCCGATCAATTTTCCAACGATGCATCCATGCTTATGGTGGCATTCAAGAGCTTCGATACCGGGCAGCCCGCCTTGGCCTGGTTGGCAATCGTGTCAAATTCAGCGGCGTCCATTCCCGGAATGCTTGCCACGACAGACAAATGGCTGGCGGTGATGGTAAAGCCGTCGCCGACTTTCTCAAGTGTGACGGCCGCCTGCGTTTGAATCCTGGTGGGGGTATGACCAGCCTCGCCCAGCATTAATGACAATGCCATGGAAAAACATCCCGCATGGGCTGCGGCGATCAGTTCTTCAGGGTTCGTTCCCGGCCCGTCCTCAAATCGCGCCTTGAATCCATAAGGCGCTTTATTCAACACGCCCGTTTCTGTGGACATGGTGCCGCCGCCATCTTTGATGCCGCCTTCCCATACTGCCGATCCGTGCTTGATCATGACCTCTCCTTGGTTGACAAAAGATACTGCTTATCAGCGGCGCGGCGCAGGGGTGACGGCTACAGCAATCCCATTTGCAGCCGCGCCGGCTCGCTTATCATTTCCCGGCTCCAGGGCGGATCCCATACTAGGTCGACGGTAACTTCGTCCACGCCATGTATTGAAAGCAGCTTGCTGCGCGCCTCGTCGGCGATCATGGTGCCCATGCCGCAGCCGGGGGCCGTCAGTGTCATTTGAACTTCAATGCGAAACTTTTCCGGACCGGCCGGCAGGACATTGCAGCTATATACCAGCCCTAGATTGACGATATCGACTGGAATTTCCGGGTCGAAACATGTGGCGAGCAAGGCCCATGCCGAATCTTCCACCGACTGCGCCGTTGCCGGGCCGTCAGGTACATGGGTTACGGTTTCCGTTGGCTCGAAGCCTAGCGCGTCGCCATCGGCCCCCTCGATGCGGTACAGATTTCCTTCGACCACAACCGTATAACTTCCCCCCAACTGCTGGGTGATCGTGGCGCTGCAGCCCTCTTCGATTGTCACGGGCGAACCGTAGGGGACGGTGACTGCGGGGCAGTCGCGGTTTACAATTACTTCCTGTCTTGCATAGCTCATGATGTTCCTCTACTCTGTGCGCGCCGTGTCTCGGGCCATCGTAATGGCGTTGTGCAGCGTATGCCATGCCAGAGTGGCGCACTTCACACGCGCGGGAAATTCCCGCACTCCGGACAACACTTCCAGCTTGCCGAAATCGCGCCCTTCCGGATGGGCCTCGGTCAGCATGGCGTGCATATCACGGAATAAATCCTCTACTTCGGCGACTGTCATGCCCTTGACCGCCTCGGTCATCAATGACGCTGACGCGGTGGAGATGGCACAGCCATGACCAATGAAACTGACGTCCTGAACGACGTTATCGTTGACCTTTGCGTAAATGGTGAGCTGATCACCACACAAGGGATTGTGTCCGTCGGCTGTATGGCTGGCGTCGGCCATGGCGTTAAAATTTCGCGGGCGACGGTTATGGTCAAAGATGACCTCTTGATAGAGCTCGCGTAGGTCGCCGTACTGTTCAGTCATCGTGGCTATCCGTTCCAAATAATTTTTGCGCCTTGCGCAGGCCCGCCATGAGCGCGCCGATATCGTCCTGCGTGTTGTACAACGCCAACGACGCGCGCGCCGTGCCCGGAATGCCAAAGCGTGTCATTAGAGGCATGGCGCAATGGTGGCC
>CAZONP010000021.1:0-22007 GCA_964581155.1 uncultured Candidimonas sp.
GCCTTGATATAGATCAATACAGGGAAACCGCTATTTGCTATAGTCTTCAACCATGCGCGCGTTCTCCATCTTCTCCATCCCCCCAGACCTGCCTGAAATCGACCGCCAAAAGCGTCGTCATATGCTGGCGCGCATGGGCTTGGCGTGGCTGGCCATGATGCAAGTCATGATGTTCGCCTTTCCTGGCTACCTTCGCACCGACAACATGGCGCCAGACGGGCTCGTATTGCTCGGCCAGGCCATTTTCATGATGAACTGGGTCAGCCTGGCGCTTACCGTGCCTGTCGTCCTGTATTGCGCATCACCTGTCTGGAGCGGGGCGCTGGGACGCCTGATGAAAGGGCGCGTAAGCATGGATGTGCCCGTCGCGCTGGGCATTGTCGCGGCCTTTGTGCCCAGTATTTATGCCACGGTTTCCGGTCGGGGCGAAGTCTACTTCGACTCCGTCACCATGTTTGTCGCGTTCCTGTTGACAGCGCGCTACCTGGAACTCTGTGCCCGCCAGTCTGTTGGGCTGGGGCATGCGCACCGGCTTATCGAAGAATTCAGGGTGGCGGTCTCCATCCGCGCCAATCGGCTGGCCTTCTGGTTTGTCGTCATTCAATTGGCACTGGCCTTCATCGTGGGTGCCGCCTGGTATGTTTTTGCCCCCGAACACTCCGTCGCCGTCATGGTTGCCTTGCTCGTCATGAGCTGTCCCTGCGCCATGGCGATGTCCGTTCCCACGGCCGTCGCCGCTGCTCACGCCAGTGTGTCAGCGCGTCCGGTCACTACCGATTTCGACGTGGTTCGCATTACTCAGGCCACGGGCACGGTGGCTCGCCAGAATTTATACGGTTCGGTCGCTTGGCATCTGCTAATGACACCGCTGGCCATCTTTGGCTGGGTTGCCCCTTGGCTGGCCGCCATTACCATGCTGGTGTCGTCCCTGGCAGTGGCCGCTAATTCATGGCGCTTGTACCGGCAACAGACGCGCCCGCTCGCGTCGGGCTGGGTTGCGCCGGCGGTCCAAAGCTAGCTCATGACAGCTTCTTTATTCCTGCTGCTGCCCATTTCGCTGTTCTTTGTCGTCATCATCGGCGTGTTTTTCTGGTGGGCGATTTTCACGGGCCAGCTTGATGAATCCGCAGGCGGCGGCGCATCCATTCTTATGGATGACGACAGCTCGCATCCGCAGCAGCCAGCAGAAGACGGCAAGCTCCACGCGGGTCCGGTGCAGGGTATGGGCGATACGCACGCAAGCTCGCGCTAAGCAAGCTCGCGGTCAAGTCCTACGATCAGTTTTTTGGAAAATGTGGCGCGAAAACGTCAGCAAAAAAGGTCAACATCCGAATTTGATGCAAATCAAGCTTGGTATCGCGGTCTTGCGGGATGATGCATGCGTTAAGCGTTATTTACTTGTTTTAGGGGAAGCTCATGGGCACTTCCGATATTGTCGGAAAACAGACCGAAGTCTTCAACTATGGCGTGGTCAGGCAGTTTACGATCATGACTATTGTTTGGGGAATTGTCGGCATGCTGGTTGGCGTTTGGATCGCCGCACAGCTCATATGGCCGGGATTGAATTTTGATATTCCGTGGCTCAGCTATGGCCGTCTGCGGCCGCTGCACACCAATGCGGTCATTTTTGCCTTTGGCGGAAGTGCCTTGTTCGCGACGTCATACTACGTCGTGCAACGTACCTGTCAGACCAGGTTGTTCAGCGACAAGCTGGCGGCATTCACATTCTGGGGATGGCAGGCTGTCATTGTTGCCGCAGCCATCACGCTGCCATTGGGTTATACATCCACAAAGGAATACGCTGAGCTCGAGTGGCCCATCGACATCCTGATCACACTCGTTTGGGTTACTTACGCGATTGTGTTCTTTGGCACGATAGTCAAGCGTCGCGTAAAGCATATTTACGTTGCCAATTGGTTTTTTGGCTCGTATATCCTGACTATTGCCGTACTGCATATTTTCAATAACCTGGAAATGCCGGTTTCCATGTGGAAATCGTATTCCGCCTATGCAGGCGTTCAGGACGCGATGGTGCAGTGGTGGTATGGACATAATGCCGTCGGTTTCTTCCTGACGACCAGCTTTCTGGGCATGATGTACTACTTCGTGCCCAAGCAGGCTGAACGGCCCATCTTTTCGTACCGTCTGTCCATCGTCCACTTCTGGGCCCTGGCATTTACGTACATGTGGGCGGGCCCACATCACCTCTTGTACACGTCGCTGCCTGACTGGACGCAGTCGTTGGGCATGGCTCTTTCGCTTATCCTGTTGGCTCCTTCGTGGGGCGGCATGATCAACGGCATCATGACGATGTCGGGTGCCTGGCATAAACTGCGCACCGATCCCATCTTGAAGTTCCTGGTCGTGTCCTTGTCGTTCTACGGGATGTCCACATTTGAAGGTTCCATGATGTCGATCCGCACGGTCAATGCCTTGTCGCACTATACCGACTGGACAGTGGGCCACGTGCATTCGGGCGCGCTGGGCTGGGTTGCCATGATCACCTTTGGTTCGCTGTATTACATGATTCCACGCCTTTATGGGCGCGCATCGATGGCAAACATGAAGCTGGTTGAATTGCATTTCTGGCTGGCTACGCTGGGTGTGGTTCTGTACATCAGCGCAATGTGGATTGCCGGTGTCATGCAGGGACTTATGTGGCGCGCAACCGGCGTCGACGGCACCTTGACCTATAGCTTCGTCGAATCCGTCAAGGCCACGTATCCCTTCTATCTCATTCGCTTGCTGGGCGGCCTGTGCTTCCTTAGTGGTGTGTTTGTCATGGCGTGGAATACCTGGATTACCGTTCGCGGTCAAACCAAGGTCAATCCGATTGTGCCTTTGTTCAGCCCCGACGCACGCGATCCAGCTCTGCTGGGCCCCGCATCGGCCACCGCTTAAGGAGAACCCAAATGTCGAATGAAAAACCTGGATTCTTTTCGCATAAAACGCTGGAAACCAACGTAGGCCTGCTCATTATTGCCAGTATTGTGGTGATAACGTTTGCCGGTATGGCCCAAATCGTGCCGCTGTTTTTCCAGCATTCCACAACAACGGCCACGCCGGGCGTGGAACCTTACGAGCCGCTGCACCTTATCGGGCGCGATGTGTATATTCGTGAGGGCTGCGTCAGCTGCCACTCGCAGCAAATCCGCATGCTTAGTTCCGAAGTGCAGCGCTACGGGCCGTATTCGCTTGCCGGTGAATCGAAGTACGACCATCCCTTCCTGTGGGGCTCCAAGCGCACGGGACCGGACTTGGCCCGTGTGGGTCAGCGGTACTCGGACGACTGGCATCGCATCCACTTGCGCAATCCGCGCGATCTGGTCAAAGAGTCGAATATGCCAGGCTACCCCTGGTTGCAGCACAACTCGGTTGCCAACGACAACGTTCAGGACCGTATGAACGCGTTGCGCCGCCTGGGCGTGCCATACACAGACGAGCAAGTCGCCAAGGCGCCGGAGCAATTGCAGGGCAAGACCGAAGAAGATGCCTTGGTCGCCTATCTGCAGGGCCTGGGTGTTGCCGGCCGCGCGGCAGCTAACAAAGCTGTTGCCGAAGGAGAACTGTAATGGCCATTCTTAATGCATTCGTCACTATCGTCGCCATGTTTACGTTTCTTGGAATCGTATGGTGGGCATTTTCCGGTGGCCGCGCGAAGGCGAATCAAGAGGCATCCATGCTGCCTTTCGCCTTGCCCGATGAGCACATCACCAATAACAAAGTAGGGGGCTCCCATGAGTGATTTTGTCAGTAGCTTCTGGAGCTACTTTATTGGCGCGATCGTCCTGGGCGGCATTGTCTTCTGCTTGTGGCTGCTGTTTTCCCAGCGCGCCTGGCTGAAGCAAAGCGTGGACACCGCCGGCGATACCGGCCACGTCTGGGATGGCGACCTGACCGAGTTGAACAACCCGGTTCCGCGTTGGTGGACCGTGATGTACTTGGGTTTGTGCGTCACCGCCCTGGCTATATTGTTCCTGTACCCCGGCGTAGGCAGCTACGAGGGCGGGCTCGGGTACACTGCGGCACGCGAAGTAAAGGCAAACCAAGTCGCCCTGAACGAGCAAATCAAGCCCGTTTATGAACGCTTCAAACAGATGTCGATCCAACAGGTGGCGGCCGACCCGGCCGCGCTCGAGATCGGTCAGCGCCTTTTCCTGAACAACTGCGCGCAGTGCCATGGTTCCGATGCAAAAGGCAGCGGCAGCTTCCCCAACCTGACGGACGGTGATTGGTTGCACGGCGGCGAGCCTGAAACCATACAGCTAAGCATCACCAATGGCCGCCATGGGATGATGCCGCCGTGGAGCTCGTCGATCAAACCCGCCGAAGCGGCGGACATCGCACAGTATGTGCGATCCTTGTCCGGTCTGGCCAGCGACGCCTTGCGCGTGGTTCCGGGCAAACGCGGGTTCGATACGTTCTGCGTAGCGTGTCATGGCGCCGAAGGCAAAGGCAATACGCTCATGGGCGCGCCCAACCTGACGGACAACATCTGGTTGTATGGCAGTTCAGAAGCAAGCATTACGGAAACCATTCTTAATGGGCGGCAAAATATCATGCCGGCGCAGGGCGGTATTTTGACCGAAGATCAGATCCGCATGCTGACCGCATGGGTATGGGGCCAGTCCAACAAGAGCCAGCAAGTAGCAGCAAACTAGAGGTGTAGCATGAGTAACGACGAACGTCCCGCAACCCCTGGACAGGCCGCGCCGGCCACCACGGTACCACCGTGGCAGCCGCCGCGGGTAACCAGGGCACGCGGAGGTTCGTCGCCTCAGGTTGAAAAGGCTCTCGCCGATGTGCGGGGTAAGATTCATCCCCGATCAGTCAAAGGTTATTTTGCGCGTTGGCGCATCATGCTTGTGGTCTTCACGCAAGTGCTTTTCTATGGCTTGCCTTGGCTGCAATGGAACGGCCGTCAGGCCGTCCTGTTCGACCTTGGTGCGCGCAAGTTCTATATCTTCGATATGGTTCTTTGGCCCCAGGACGTCATCTACCTGACTGTCTTGCTGGTCTTATCCGCTTTTTCGCTGTTCCTGTTCACGGCAATGGCGGGTCGTTTGTTTTGCGGATATGCGTGTCCGCAAACCGTTTACACCGAAATTTTCATGTGGGTGGAGCGCAAGGTCGAAGGCGACCGTCTTGCCCGCATTCGTCTCGACGAACAGCCCTGGTCACTGCGCAAGCTGCGCCTCAAGGCCACCAAGCACGTCCTTTGGCTGCTCATCGCCTGGTGGACGGGCTCCACCTTCATTGGCTATTTTGCGCCTATACGGGAACTGGGCATGGGGTTGCTCACCTTATCCCTGGGCCCGTGGCAGTGGTTCTGGATGGTGTTCTATGCGTTTGCCACCTGGGGCAACGCCGGCTTCATGCGCGAGGCCGTCTGCAAGTATATGTGCCCTTATGCGCGGTTCCAGAGCGTGATGGTCGATGACGACACCTTCGTGGTCACCTACGATCATGTTCGCGGCGAACCCCGGGGTGGGCGTTCGCGACGCATCGATCACAAAGAAGCCGGAATGGGCGACTGTGTGGACTGCAGTCTATGTGTACAGGTCTGTCCTACAGGAATAGATATACGCGATGGTCTGCAGTACATGTGCATAGGGTGTGGGGCCTGTGTCGATGCTTGCGACGAGGTCATGGACAAAATGGGCTACGAGCGGGGTCTCATTCGTTATACGTCAGGACGCGCCATTATCGACGGCCTGACGCAGGCCCAGGTCCGCAAGCGCATGTTCCGGCCGCGTGTACTGGCCTATATGGCCATATTAAGCCTCATAGGCATCGCTTTCGTAGTTTCATTGGCCAACCGCACGACCCTGCGTGTCGACGTCATACGTGATCGTGGGTCGCTTGGCCGCGAAGTGCCCGGCGGGATTATTGAAAATGTCTATCACCTGCAAGTCATCAACTCGGCTGAATCCGAACTGACGCTGACGCTCACTGCTAGCGGTGTGCCGGAGATATCGGTCATGACGGCCGGTCAGGCGGCAGACCAGATCATTGTCAAACCCGCATCGAATCGCATGGTGCCTATTGTCGTTCGCGCGCCGGTGGATCAAGTCAAGCCGGGCTTGTACGACATTGAATTGAAGACGGTGGCACAATCAGACGATGGTCACGAAACAACAGTAGTTGAACGTTCAAGCTTTTTTGTTCCGAAATGATCAACGGCAAGGTATCATGCTTGCACGCAAGGAAAACCATATGCAGATAGCACAAGACGGCAAACCATGGTGGCGAGAGCCATGGCCATGGATAATTATGGCGGGGCCGGCGGTGGCGGTGGTGGGTTGCATAATCACTATCGTGTTGGCCGTGCAAAACTTCAGTGATCAGGCGATTACCGACGGTGGCGTCAAGCGCGGGCTGGTCGTAAGCAAGACGGTGGCGCCGGTTGCTTCATCAACGGCGCCGGCGGAACACCAATAGGGCATTATGCAGAAAAAGGGGCTGTTTATGATCTGGCGTTCGCTAATGTGGGTGCTTTGGCCATCGTTTCTGGCGGCAGGGGCCATCAGCGCGGCGGTTTTCGCACTGATCGATCCAAGTGATGTCTTGTTCTTGGGGCATGTACAGGCAAGCCGGCCCGTGGTGTATGGCGTGGGTTTCTTTTTGTTCTGGCTCATGGCCGCCGTATCAAGCGCACTGACCTTGTATATGGCCCCGCCGATTCAACTTGTCGACGATTTCGGCGATCCGCTGTAGCGCTGTAGCGTAGTATTGCCCTAGGGGGACTGTTGTCGGTTAACCGCAGTCCGAACCAGAAAGCAATCGCAGGCTCGGCATATCAATAATATGGACTTCGCGCTGTTGTATGCGCAGCAAGCCTTCTCGTGCAAAGCGCGAAAAAAGCCGGCTTACCGTTTCAAGCGTCAGGCCCAGATAGTTTCCGATTTCTTCGCGGCTCATGCGCAATACAAACTCTGTCGACGAATAGCCCAAGGCCGCCAGACGCTGCGACAAGTTCATGAGGAACGCCGCCAGCCGCTGTTCCGAGCGCAAGGCGCCCAGCGACATGACCAGCCGATGCGACCGGTTAATCTCTTTGCTCATTAGCCGGCGAAGCTGCTGTTGCAAGACGGGAATGTGCTGGGACAGCACGTCCAGTTCATCGATGCGAACAACACAAACTTCGCTGTCTTCCAGGGCAATGGCATGGGAGACATGCGCATTGTTCAATAAACCATCCAGGCCGATGATTTCCCCCGGCAAAAGAAAGCCGGTGATCTGCACTTGTCCGGACGCTTCCTCCAACTGAGTCTTGAGCGACCCTGACCGTACGCCGTACACGGCTTCGGTTACATCGCCCAGTCGAAACAACGCTTGGCCCTTGGGTACGCGTATACGTTCCTTGATCAGTTCATCCAGTTTTGCGACATCGTGGCGGGCCATACCGATTGGCAGGCACAATTCGCTTAGCATGCACGTTGAACAACGGGTGGAATCGGGTGTTACGTTAATACTTTTCTTCATACGGTCGCATCGCAAATTAAGCTGCTGTTTGTACAGCGCTTTCAGGAAAGTTGGCCAACATTTAAGGCTCTGCTTAAACTGGCAGGCTTGTAGCGTTTGATCTAGATCAAGTATAAGGGATGGATCGAAATGCGTTGTGACAGGCTGTGGTATTTTTGCTAATGGTTTTCCCAGTAAGACGGAGAAGCGTAATTTGCCTTCAGCATATCGACGAACAGACGCACGCGCAGTGGCAGGTGTTTTCTTTCTGGAAGCATGGCGAATATGCCGTTGGGCGGGGCTGCAAAGTCGTCAAGAATGCTGACCAGTCGGCCACTGGCCAAGTCGTCGCTCACTTCCCACAAAGAGCGCCAGGCTAGGCCGCAGCCCGCAAGAGCCCACTGATGCAGCACGGCCCCGTCGCTGCAGGCCAGATTGCCTTTGACACGTACAGCACGCACGCGGCCGTCCTGCTTAAGCAGCCAGCCCTTGGACTGGTTGGCCTGACGGCCGAATGACAGGCAATTGTGTTGCGCCAAGTCGTCTGGTGTATTTGGGCGCCCGTGTGTTCCCAGGTATGTTGGCGACGCAACAATGACCCTTTGATTGTCGGCCAGGCGCATACCGACCATTTCGGAATCGTCGAGTTCCCCGATGCGAATGGCGCAGTCGTAGCCCTCCTCGATCAAGTCAACCAGGCGATCCGTAAGATCGAGCGCCACGGTGACATCGGGATAGCTTGCAATGAAGCCTGGAAGCAGGGGCGCGACGTGCCGGCGTCCGTAGCCGGCTGGAGCGCTGATGCGAAGGTGGCCGCTGGGGCTGACGCTGCCCTGTGTAATGCGTGCCTCCGCGTCGCTCAAGTCGCGCAGAATGCGTTGAGCTTCTTCGAAGAAGGCACTGCCTTCGGACGTTAACGACAGGTGACGCGTGGATCGTACCAGCAGCTTGATGCCGAGTCGCGCTTCAAGTGCGTTGATGCGGCGGCCCATCATGGCGGGTGCCACGCCTTCGGCACGTGCTGCGGCCGACAGGCTGCCAAGCGCAGCTACGGCAACAAAACTTCTAAGCTGTTTGAATTTGTCCATGCGGAATCGTAGCGGCGCCAATAGGGCGCCTTGGATTCACATTGTAACAAACCGGCAGGGGAGCGTTTGAGTCAATGGCGGCGGGCGATCACGTTTTGAATATCAGGGCGTGCAGCTTTGCTCTGACCTGGCCGAGCTCATCGGCGGTGACGCGCCCGCGATGACTGATTTTTGTATTTGCCCAGTCCAGGCTTTTGACTTGGTCAGCCAGTACCGCAAGGTTTTGGTCGCCGCTGATGGGGACTTCGAACGGGTAGCCCTTGATATTGGGCGTGATGGCGCAACAAACGATGAGCCCCGTTTTTTTGTTGTAGGCTGTCGGACTGAGGATGAGTGCGGGTTTGTAATCCAATGCCGTGCTGCTGGCGGGTAGATCGAAATGCAGCCAGATAAGGTCGCCGGCGTCTGGAATATAGCGTTTGGTCATGATGGCTCCGGGTTTCAGGCGTCGGCGGCGCCGAAATCGATTTCAGCGTGCACATTACCGCTTTTTATGCCGCCCAGGAGCTGCGACAGCAAGTATTCTTCGGCACGTACCGGTTCAACGACAATGCAGCCGCGTTCCACGCGTATATCGACAATGGATTCAATGTCCACCTTCAAGGTTTTCATCATGGACGATGGCAATCGAACCGCCGCGCTGTTTCCCCACTTTTTTATTACTCCACGCATGGCGTCTCCTTTGGACTGAACGAGGATGTTTTTTACGACTGATAGTGTAAACGGTGTATTAATGTCCTGGTCTGCGTCATATCATATTTCCCGTTAATACCTTGAAATTACGTGTTTTGACCGCATAACTTCCGTATTCAAGCAATTCTCTTCTTTCTTAATGGCGTGTACCCACTATGCGATTTGACAAGTTGACAACCAAGTTCCAGCAAGCTGTTGCCGATGCGCAAAGCCTTGCGGTCAAACATGACAATCCCTACATCGAACCCGCTCATATACTGGCGGCGTTGCTGGCCGACGCCGATAGCGGCGCCGGTAGCTTGCTGGCCCGGGCCGGGGTTGCGGTCAATCGTTTAGGGCCGGCTCTTAACACCCAAATCGAGGGCTTCCCTCAGGTGCAAGGTGCGGAGGGGAATATACAGGTCAGCCGCGACCTGCAAGCGGTATTCGCCCGAACCGAAAAGGAAGCCAACACGCGTGGCGACAGTTATATTGCGAGCGAACTTTTCCTGCTTGCCCTGGCCGACGACAAAGGCGAAACCGGACGCATCCTGCGCGAAGCAGGCCTGCAACGCAAGGCGCTCGAGGCCGCCGTGGACGCGGTGCGGGGTGGGGCTGCCGTGTCGGATTCAGAAGGCGAATCCAATCGCGAGGCACTATCCAAGTACACCACGGATCTGACCGAGCGGGCACGCGATGGCAAGCTGGATCCTGTTATCGGGCGTGACGACGAAATTCGCCGGGCAATACAGATCCTGCAACGGCGCACCAAGAACAACCCTGTCCTGATCGGCGAACCCGGTGTCGGCAAGACCGCCATTGTGGAAGGGCTGGCGCAACGCATCATCAATAACGAAGTACCCGAAACGTTGAAGGGCAAACGTGTCTTGTCGCTGGACATGGCCGCCTTGCTGGCCGGTGCGAAATATCGCGGCGAATTCGAGGAACGCCTCAAGGCTGTACTGAAGGAGTTGTCTCAGGACGACGGCAAGACGATTGTCTTCATCGATGAATTGCACACCATGGTTGGGGCCGGCAAGGCCGAAGGCGCGATGGACGCCGGCAATATGCTTAAGCCCGCCTTGTCGCGTGGCGAGCTGCATTGCATAGGCGCCACCACGCTGGACGAATACCGTAAATACATTGAAAAAGACGCAGCCCTTGAGCGCCGGTTTCAGAAAGTACTTGTGGACGAACCCAACGTCGAATCGACCATTGCCATTTTGCGCGGCCTGCAAGAGCGCTACGAGCTACACCATGGTGTAGCCATCACCGACCCCGCCATCGTGGCAGCGGCCGAATTGTCCCATCGCTATATCACCGACCGTTTCCTGCCCGACAAGGCCATCGATCTGATCGACGAGGCCGCTGCGCGTATCCGAATGGAGATCGATTCCAAGCCGGAAGTCATGGACAAGCTCGATCGACGCATTATTCAGCTTAAGATCGAGCGCGAGGCGGTCAACAAGGACACGGATGAAAGTTCACAGCGGCGGCTGAAGGCGATCGAAGACGAGCTGCTCAAGCTGCAACGGGAATACAACGACTACGAAGAGATCTGGAAGTCGGAAAAGGCTGCCGTGCAGGGCTCACAGTCCATCAAGGAAGAGATCGAGCGTACCCGCTCGGAAATGGCCGAGCTCCAACGCAAGGGCCAGTTCGATAAATTGGCGGAACTGCAGTACGGCAAGTTGCCGGAGCTGGAAGGACGCCTGCAATCGGCGGAAGCCGGTCAGCAGGCCGCCGCCGATAACGATCAGCCCCGCCTGTTGCGCACCCGGGTGGGTGCCGAAGAGATTGCCGAGGTCGTTTCCCGCGCCACCGGCATTCCCGTTTCCAAGATGATGCAAGGTGAACGCGCGAAACTGCTGGAGATGGAAGATTACCTGCATAAGCGCGTCGTGGGTCAGGATGAAGCCGTCACCCTAGTGTCGGATGCCATACGCCGTTCCCGCGCGGGGCTATCGGACCCGGCTCGTCCTTATGGCTCTTTCTTGTTTCTCGGCCCGACGGGCGTCGGCAAGACCGAATTGTGCAAATCGCTGGCGAATTTCATGTTCGACTCGGAAGATCATATGATACGCATCGATATGAGCGAGTTCATGGAGAAGCATTCGGTGTCGCGTCTTATTGGGGCGCCTCCCGGTTATGTGGGCTACGAAGAAGGCGGCTATCTGACCGAAGCCGTGCGTCGCAAACCGTATAGCGTGATTCTGCTCGACGAGGTGGAAAAGGCGCATCCCGATGTGTTCAATATACTGCTGCAGGTTCTTGACGACGGCAGGCTGACGGACGGCCAGGGCCGCACGGTGGACTTTCGCAATACGGTCATCATCATGACATCCAATCTGGGCTCGCAGCACATACAAAGCATGGCAGGCCAGCCTTACGATGTTATCAAGGAAGTGATTTGGGACGAGTTGAAAACCGAGTTCCGACCTGAATTCCTGAACCGTATCGACGAGGTCGTGGTATTTCATGGGCTGGAGGCCAAGCACATAGAAGCCATTGCCGGATTGCAGGTTCAGCGGCTTGCGCAGCGGCTGGCCCAGCACGACATGCGTCTTGAAGTCTCGGATGCGGCGGTGGCGCAGCTTGCGCGTGCGGGCTTTGATCCGGTATTCGGTGCAAGGCCGCTGAAGCGGGCCATTCAGCAATTCATAGAGAACCCGATTGCACGCCTAATTCTGGAAGGCAGGTTCGGGCCCAATGACGTTGTGCCGGTGGACTGGCAAGACGACAAGTTCGTGTTCTCGCGTACGTTGCAGTAAGCGCCATCGCGCTTTAAAAACGGCCTGCCGCTACATAGAGCGGCAGGCCGTTTTTTAGCCTTTGGTCTTGGTGGGCGGAGGCGTGAGCTGCAGTTCATCCTTGCCGTAGAACTTGACGCCAATTTCAACGCGGTCACGGCCTTGCGAGCGCCGATGGCGATTGGTGTCCCGCAGGGAATACACGCAACCGCAGTATTCCTGTTGGTAAAAGGCTTCGCGCTTGCTTATTTCGATCATGCGCGCCGAACCGCCGCCCTTGCGCCAGTTGTATGTCCAATAGACCAGATCGGGATACCGCGCAGCCGCTCGCACACCGCAATCGTTGATCTGGTTCATGTCTTTCCAGCGCGATATTCCCAGCGAGCTGCTAATGGTATCGAAGCCGTGTTCGTGCGCATACAAAGCGGTGCGCTCGAAGCGCATGTCGAAACATTCGGTGCAGCGTTGCCCACGCTCGGGTTCTTCTTCCAGACCCTTTATCCGTTCAAACCAATTGTCGCGATCGTAATCCGCATCGACGAAGGGAATATTGTGGTCGGCGGCGAAGCGTATGTTTTCGTTCTTGCGTATTTCGTATTCCCGATCGGGATGAATATTGGGATTGTAGAAATAAATGGCGTAGTCGATGCCCGAGGCCGTCATGGCCTCCATGACTTCGCCGGAACAGGGAGCGCAGCATGAGTGCAGCAGTACCTTCTTGCGGTTGTCGGGCAGAACGAGGGTGGGGCGTTGAATTTGGGTCATGGTCATATTCTAGTCTCCTATGACGGTATTCCACAGTTCGCACACGGCGGCGCGTTCCGCGGCCAGTTCGTTACTGGGGACGCGCGCCTTTTCGGCGCCCTGAAGCCGCAAAGCGTGTTGCCGCCTGCGCAATTCCCGGTAGGCGTCGGCAACCCGCTGTGCCAGCGTGGACGGAACCAATCCTGCCTCGGACGCCAGCCGCAACAGGGTGATGTTGCCCAGGTTATTGATCAGTTCCGGGTGCTTGGCTGTGTGACAGAGCACTAAATACTGCGTAATGAATTCTATATCGACCATGCCCCCGCGGTCGTGCTTGAGATCGAATTCGGTGGTCCGGTTTGGGTGGCCCGCACTGATTTTCTGGCGCATGCCCCGGACTTCTTCCTTGAAGCCTTCCGGATCGCGCGGCAATAACAACACCTGGCGCCGAATAGCTTCAAAGCGCGCGCCTATGGCCGCGTCGCCCGCCACGAAGCGAGCGCGGGTGATCGCCTGATGCTCCCATGCCCACGCATGTTTGGTCTGGTACTCCTCGAATGCCGTGATGGAAACTGCCAGCAGCCCGGCGTCGCCGTCCGGCCGAAGGCGCAGGTCGATTTCATAAAGCCGGCCGGAAGAGGTCATGGTCGACAACCACGAAGACATGCGCCGGCCGAGGCGGGCGTAGAGTTCACTGGCTTCATCGTTCGGGTCGTCGTAAAGGAACACCAGGTCCAAATCGGATGCATAACCGATTTCCTTGCCTCCCAGCTTGCCATAGGCAATTATCGCGAAGCGCGGCGCGTCCAGCGAAACATGGCGTTTGTCCCTGGACTGCACCAGTGGCCATACACGGTCGATGGTAGCGCCCAACAGCATGTCGGCCAGGGACGACAAGTGATCGGCCAAATGCTCGATCGACAATCCGCCTTCGAGGTCCTGGGCAAGAAGCTGGAACGTGATTTGATGCTGCATGTCGCGCATCAGGTTCATTTGCTGCTCGACGTCGGGCTTGCCGTCGGGCATTACGCAGGCATCCAGTTCTTCAGCCATTTGTTGGGCGATCTGCTTGAAGTCGGGTGGTTCCATCAAGGAGCGCCATTCGATCAGACTGTCCAGCAACAACGGGAAACGGCTAAGGTATTGCGACGCCCACGGGCTGGCGCTGACTATGCGCGCCACGCGGGCAAGGGTTTCAGGATACTCCGCCAATAAGGCCAGATAGGCGCTACGCTGCGCAATATTCTCGACCAGCGTCAGGAGCCTGATGGCGGTTTGCTGCGGGTCTGCGGTGCCGGCGGCCGCAGTGATCATTTTGGGCAGGAGAGCCTTCAACCGTTTGCGGCTCGTGCCGGGCAGACTGCGTATGCGGTGACTGTCCAGCAGCGCCTCGACGCGCTGACTGATAACGGCGGCATCATCGCCCATATGCAGCGCGATATGCTCGGCCAGGTCGTCGTATGGCGATTCGGCATCCGGTTGCCCCGGGGCCTGTGGTGCGCGTGTCGTGGTGGTGTCATCGACGGCGTTGCCATCGTCGTCGCCGCCCATGCCGGCAATGCGGAAGGCATTGCGAAATGTCTGCTCGACAAAGGCTCGATGGGCGCCTAACTGGGCTTCAAAATCGGCCTGCCCCATGTTCATGGCTTGAGCAAGGCCCGCCCGCTGATCATGGTCCCGCGGCAACAAATGAGTTTGCTCGTCTTCCCGGTACTGCAGCAGGTGCTCAACGCGCCTCAGGAAGCGATAGGCGGCTTCCAGCCGGGCAGCGATATCGTCGGCAATGACACCCGCCTTTTGCTGCTTGTGCAGTGCGCAGAGCAGACCGCTTTGCTGCAACGATGGCATGCGTCCGCCGCGTATCAACTGGCTTAGCTGCACGACAAATTCAATTTCGCGGATTCCGCCATCACCCAATTTGATGTTGTGCACCGAGTCCACGCCGGTGCGCGCCAGTGCGCGGCGCTGCCAATCCTGCCGTATGCGCTCGCGCAGCCCACGCAAGGCCGATAACGCGTCAAAATCGAAATATTTCCGGTACACGAAGGGCGTGCGCAAGGCGTCGAGCTGCTCGAGCTGGCTCGCCGGGTCGCTATCTTCAAATGCCTTGCAGGGAATTATGCGGCTTTTCAGCCAGGCATAGCGCTCCCATTCGCGGCCCTGCGTGACCAGGTAATTTTCCAGTGCGTCCAGGCTCCAGGCGAGCGGCCCGGAATCTCCGTCGGGGCGCAGGCGCAGGTCCGTGCGAAACACTTGGCCGTCGCCGTCCATCTCGGATAGCACGGGCATCATGCGTTGCGTCACGCGGCCATAGAACTCGTGGTGGCTGGTCTTGCGGCGCCCCGTTGTGTCGCCTTCCTCACCGTACAGCATGATCAGGTCAATATCCGAGGAGACGTTCAATTCTTCGCCGCCCAGCTTGCCCATGCCGACGATGAGCATTTCCTGGGGGCGGCCACTGCTTGGGTCCGCAGGCATGCCATGAATTTCAGCCAGGCTGTTTGCCACGCTCCGATACGCCTGCGCAACGGCAAGGTCGGCAAGCGCTGTCATGGCGCCAACGATTTCTTCCAGAGAGGCCGTACCGTTAATATCGCGTACCATGGCGGAAAAGAACACGCGCTGTCGCAACTGCCGAAGAATCCGGCGGACTTTTTCCACGGAAAGCGGAGCCGTCACGGGCCCTTCATTCAGCTCTTCGAACCAACGAAGTATGGATTCGGGGCTTAATTCGGCACGTGTCGCGTCGATCAGCCAAGTTTCGAATTCGGCATTGGCGGCAAGCTTGCGGCGCAAGGCCCCCGACCAGCGTAAGGCCGGCTCTAATATAATAGCTGCAGACATAGACAATACGTGAGGACCAAGGCTAAAAAACGGAAGACGTTAACCGTGAAAACGGGTACAAGATTCAAGAAGATACTTCAAATATTACTGCTCTGGCCAATTCAATCCGTGTTTCGACTTCCTTTCGTATTTCTTCGTGTGCTGGGCAGGCTGGCATTGGCCGCCTATTTCGTGGCTGCGGTGCTTTTCCTGGGCTTGCGTTATTGGGCCTTGCCCAATGTCGATCAGTGGCAGCCATACATCAGCCAACAACTATCCAGCACGCTGGGCACGCAAATCCGGATTGGTAAAGTAACGGCCGAATGGAGCGGTCTTCATCCACGTTTGCGGCTTTCCGACGTGAGCTTCACCGATGGTCGCCAGCGCACGGTGCTTAGCGTGCCGCATGTGCAGGCGGTCGTCAGTTGGCGCAGTCTGTTGACCTGGTCGCCGCAGTTTGTCAGCTTGCAAGCCAGCGGACTGGACCTGACCGTCAGGTACGACGGACAACAGAAGCTGTGGGTGCTTGGCAAGTCCTTCCAGGCGGAGAATGCCGAAGACGATGCGACCCCTCTTCAAGATGAAGCACTGCGTTGGTTGGCCACCCAACGGCAGATCACGCTGCGCGACACAACGCTGCGCTGGATCGATGAGACCCGCGATGCGTCGCCGCTGGTCCTGGACGCCGTCTCCATGACGATCCAGAACCGTGGCCTGGACCACCGCTTCATGCTCACTGCCGAGCCGCCGGACAGCCTTGGAGAGTCGCTCGACCTACGCGGCGAATTCCAGCGGGATTCCACGTTGCTTGATCGTCCGTTCAATCTCGAGCACGGGCGCGCGCGTGTATATATTCATATCGACCAAATGCAGCCGTTGAATTGGCGTCCCTGGCTGGACGTATCCACCCATGTGCAATCCGGCGAGGTGTCGGCCAGGGCCTGGCTTGCGTTGGACCGCGGAGTGCCAGGGGCATTCACGTCCGATGCAAGAATCACAGAGGGTCGTCTGGACTTTGCCGATACTGCCCATGTGGAAGCTGGCTTTCTGCGGCTGTACATGACCGGACCTTGGGCTGGATTTGAGCAGGCATTCCCCGCCGATGGCCAAGGGGGGCGTCGTATGGCGACGCGCGCCGGGGCCGGCACCGCCAATCCGGCCCCGGCGGTGGAGTATAGGTTGGAAGCTCGCGAGCTCGACGTCAGGGCGCCTGGCATTTTCGAGCACCCGATGCACTTTACGCATATAGGCGCACAGGGGGCGGTGCAGAGTGGGCCGCACTATGGATTGCGAGTGCAGGCCAGGCAGTTGCGCGTGCAGAATGCCGACATGGATGCAAGCGTGCAAGGAAGCTGGGAGAACGCGGATTCGGGACCGGCGGGAAAAGTAGATGTGCGTGGGCAATTTTCACATGCGTCAATTGCCGCCATACACAACTACCTGCCTTCCGTGATCGATGTGGCGGCCAGGCAGTGGATGGCGCAATCATTGGCGGGCGGCCGAATCACCGAAGGCCTCTGGCATCTGAATGGCGACCTCGCGCACTTTCCGTTCGCGTCAGAACCGGATAAAGGCGACTTCCAGTTTTCGGGAAAGGTAACCGGCGGCATCATCGATTATCTTCCAGCCGATGGAGACACCCTGGGATGGCCAGGTGTCAGCGAGATGCAAGGGATGGTGCGTCTGAATCGTGCAGACTTGCAGGTGATCGCGCACCAGGCGGCTATGCATCCGGCCCCCAAGCTTTCCATTGACGTGACCAACGTGACGGCGCGTATCCCCGACCTGGAAAACGAATCCATATTAAGCATAACGGGCGAAACGACGGCCAAAGCACAGGCTTACCTATCCTTGATGACGCATTCCCGCCTAGGTGGACTGCTCGGCGGAGTATTCAACGAAACAGTCGCGGACGGCGTCTGGCAAGTCCCGCTGGCCCTGACCATTCCTCTGGCAAATGCCAATGATACCGAGGTGGAGGGCGCCATTCGTTTTATCGGCGGTACCGTGCGACTATTTCCCGGTATGCCGCCGTTCACCCAGGTGGGTGGAACCCTGAATTTCACCACCCAGGGACTGACGGCGCAGTCGCTGAACGCCGAATTCATGGGCGGACCGGTGGCATTTTCCGGTGGCGTGGGTGGCGGGCTAAAAGGTCTCAAAATGCAAGGCACGGCAAGCGCCGCCGCCTTGCAAGACTACGTCAAGCTTCAGGGCATGCAGCGGCTGCGGGGCAGTGCTCCCTATGTGGCGACATTGCAGCGTAGTACTGCTAACGCGTACTCAGTGGATGCCGATTCGACCCTGGAAGGCATGGCGCTGGACCTCCCCGCGCCAGTCGGCAAAACCGCCACAGCAAGGCTGCCGCTGCATGCCGAATGGCGTCGTAGTGCCGACAACAAGAATACTTCGCTCGATATCGCGCTGGGCAAACAAATAACGGCGGCGCTCAGGCGGCGCGATTCCCAGAAAAGCGGTGCGTTCTTTCATGCCGCAGCCATCGGCGTGAACCAGAATGCGCAGATTCTGCCAGGCGGCATGAATCTTGATATTCGGTATCCGGCAATCGACATGGATCATTGGGACGAGATTATTGCCGAATTCTCCCAGGCGACCGGCAAGCCGGCCACCTCATTGCCGGACACGCTCCTGCCCTCCATACGGCAGGTACGCTTACAGGCAACCGAGGCCAAAGTACTGGGTGTGACGCTCAACGAGCTGACGTTCACCGCAAGACAGCCGGAAAGCGAACGCTGGCGGGTTGATATCAGCTCGTCGCAGACGGCCGGAACGCTATTCTGGCGCGAAGCCAAAGGAAGAGTCGCGGGGCGGGTTGATGCTCAATTCGACCGCTTGTCGCTGGGTCGTGACAAGACGCTGGGCGCACCGGACGATTCGGCAACGCGCGAGGCTGAAAGCAACTTCAACATCGATGATGATCTTGACATCCCCGGCATCAACCTGCAGGTGAAGAATTTTCGACTGTACGGTCGCGATGCCGGTGCATTGTCGCTGGTGGGCGTCAATCAGTCGCGGGGCCGCATATGGCGGCTGGATGAGCTGGTGCTCACGAGCCCGTCGGCGCAGGTGGCTGGATCAGGGGTGTGGCGCTTAAGCGGTTCGGACCGTGGCCTTAGCCTGGACGCGACGGCGCAAGTTCAGGATTTGGGCGCCTACCTGGATCAGTTGGGCATGAAAGATCTTATGAAGGCGGGCAATGGCACGGTGCGCGGCCAAGTGGAATGGCGGAATATGCCTTGGGAATTCAGCAAGACCGATCTGAACGGAAAAATCGAGTTTCAGCTCGAAAAAGGGCGGTTCAATACGTTGGGTTCGTATTCCGCCCGACTGCTCGAACTCTTGTCATTGCAGTCGCTTAAACGCCTTGCACGTTTTGATTTCAACCCTGCCAATATTGCCAAAGAGGGTTTCCCCTACGACAACCTTCGCGGCACGCTGGTATTGCAGCGCGGGTTCATGAGCACCAGCGACTATCGGGTGATAGGGCCTATTGGAACCATAGTCATTGGCGGTGACGTGAACCTGGTGAACGAGAAACTTGATCTGCAGGCTGTGGTCATTCCCAATCTGGACGTGAGCGGGGCGGCCATCGCCGCTGGTATTGCCATTAATCCTATCGTGGGCATCGGTGCCTTTTTGACGCAATGGCTGCTTCAGGCACCATTGGCCAAGGCAATGACTGCTGAATACCAGATCGGTGGTACTTGGAATGAACCGAAAATCGCGGATAAGGCCACGTCTGCGCAGGCCGGAAAATCAGGCCTTGAAAAGCAAAAGGCCTTACCTTAGCGGGTTTCCGCCACGGTAAGGCCTTGGATAAGCGCTGAAGGCTGTCAGTAGACGCCCTGGGCCAACATGGCGTCGGCAACCTTCACAAACGCCGCAATGTTGGCACCGTTCACGTAGTTCACCGATTTGCCTTCCGAACCATAACGCACACAGTTATCGTGGATGTCGCGCATGATGGCGTGCAGCTTGGCATCCACTTGCTCGCGCGTCCAATGCAGGCGTTGGGCATTCTGGCTCATTTCCAGGCCGGATACCGCCACGCCGCCGGCATTGCTGGCTTTTCCTGGCGCATACAAGATGCCTGCTTCCAGGAACGCATCGACCGCCTCAAGACTAGTGGGCATGTTGGCACCTTCTGCCACGCAGCGCACGCCATTCTTGATGAGCATTTGTGCGTCTTCCAGCTCCAGTTCGTTTTGTGTCGCGCAAGGCAATGCAACGTCGACAGGAACGTGCCACGGGCGTTTTCCAGCTTCGTAGGTAAGCTTGAATTGCCGAGCGTAATCTTCGATCCGGCCGCGTTGCTGCGTTTTCAGTTCGATAAGAGCCGCGAGCTTTTCCGGGGTGAACCCCGCCTGGTCAACGACTGCCCCGTGCGAATCGGACACGGTAATGACTTTGGCGCCCAACTGCATGCATTTTTCAATGGCGTACTGGGCCACATTGCCGGAACCTGACACCGATACCGTGAGGCCTTCGATGGACTGGTGCGCATGCTTGAGCATTTCTTCGGCGAAGTAAACCGTGCCGTACCCCGTGGCCTCGGGGCGAATAAGGCTACCTCCGAAGCTCAGTCCCTTGCCCGTGAACACGCTGCCGGATGAATTTGATAGCTTCTTCATCATGCCCGCCATGAAGCCGACTTCACGCGCGCCCACACCGATGTCACCGGCAGGGACGTCGGTATCGGAACCGAGATGGCGATACAGCTCGATGATGAGTGCCTGGCAGAAGCGCATGACTTCGCCATCGGACTTGCCTTTGGGGTCGAAGTCGGAGCCGCCTTTGCCGCCGCCCATGGGCAGTGTCGTCAAAGCGTTCTTGAAAGTTTGCTCGAAGGCCAGGAACTTGAGGATCGACAGGTTCACCGAAGGGTGAAAACGCATGCCGCCTTTGAACGGGCCTATGCTGGAGCTGTGCTGAATGCGAAAGCCGCGGTTCGTTTGGACCTTGCCGCTATCGTCGACCCATGAAATACGAAATTGAATAATGCGTTCGGGTTCGGTCAGGCGCTGAAGCAAGCCTTGTCCGGCGTATTGTGGATTCTGCTCGATGAATGGCCAGAGGCTGTTCATCACTTCCTTGACGGCCTGCATGAATTCTGGTTGGTTGGGATCCCGTGCTTCTATCCCCGCAAGAAACTGATCAATTGTTTGTATTTCCATTTTTTACTTTTTCATCATGTCGAAGAATTCGGCGTTTGTTTTTGTGGCCCGGATTTTGTCCAGAATAAATTCCATTGCCTCTATCTCGTCCATATCGTGTATGAACTTGCGAAGCACCCAGATTTTTTGCAGCAATTCGGGCTTGATCAGCAACTCTTCGCGGCGCGTACCCGATTTATTCAAGTTGATCGCTGGATAAACACGCTTTTCAGCCAGGCGGCGTTCCAGATGAACCTCGGAATTGCCGGTGCCTTTGAATTCTTCGTATATGACTTCGTCCATACGGCTGCCGGTTTCGACCAGAGCCGTGCCGATGATCGTGAGCGAACCGCCTTCTTCCACATTGCGCGCGGCGCCGAAGAACCGCTTGGGACGCTGCAATGCGTTGGCATCGACGCCGCCGGTGAGCACTTTGCCCGATGCGGGAACCACGGTGTTGTAGGCGCGCGCAAGACGAGTGATGGAGTCCAGCAGAATTACGACGTCTTTCTTCAGTTCGACCAGGCGCTTTGCTTTTTCGATGACCATTTCCGCCACTTGCACGTGGCGCGTGGCCGGTTCGTCGAAAGTGGAGGCCACGACTTCACCGCGCACCGTGCGCTGCATTTCGGTCACTTCCTCGGGGCGTTCATCGACCAGCAGGACGATCATGACGGCGTCGGGGTAGTTGGTGGTGATGGCGTGCGCAATGTGCTGCATCATCACGGTCTTGCCCGACTTCGGGCTTGCCACGATCAGGGCGCGCTGGCCTTTGCCCATGGGTGCAAAGATATCGAGAATGCGGCCCGTGATGTTCTCTTCGCTCTTGATGTCCCGCTCAAGCGTCATCACGCGATCGGGATGCAGCGGCGTGAGGTTTTCGAACATGATCCGGTGCTTGATCGCTTCCGGTTGCATGCCGTTGACCTTGTCGACCTTCACCAGTGCGAAATAGCGCTCACCGTCTTTGGGGGTGCGCACCTCGCCTTCAATCGAATCGCCCGTGTGCAGATTGAAGCGGCGAATCTGCGAGGGCGAGATGTAGATGTCGTCGGTGCTCGCAAGATATGACGTTTCGGGAGAACGAAGGAAGCCGAAGCCATCGGGCAACACTTCAAGTACGCCGTCTCCGAAGATCTGCTCGCCTTGCTTGGCGCGCTTCTTCATGATGGCGAACATGAGCTCCTGCTTGCGCAGCCGGCTGGCGTTGTCGATTTCCAGACTGGCAGCCATTTCGAGCAGCTGCGATACGTGCAGTGCCTTTAATTCATTCAGGTGCATGGGTGGTGAAG
>CAZONP010000022.1:0-5748 GCA_964581155.1 uncultured Candidimonas sp.
GGCTACATCAACAGCCTCATTTATGTGGTGCTCAACACCATTATGTCGGTGGCGGTGGCGCTACCCGCAGCCTATGCGTTCTCCCGCTACCAGTTTCTAGGGGACAAGCATGTGTTCTTCTGGCTGTTGACCAACCGCATGACCCCGCCCGCTGTCTTCTTGCTGCCCTTTTTTCAGCTTTATTCCACGTTGGGCCTGATGGACACATACTGGGCTGTGGCATTGGCGCACCTGGTCTTCAACGTTCCGCTGGCGGTCTGGATACTGGAAGGCTTCATGAGCGGTATTCCGCGCGAAATCGACGAAACCGCGTATATCGATGGCTACAGTTTTCCCCGTTTTTTCCTGACCATATTCCTGCCCTTGATCAAGTCCGGCGTCGGCGTTGCCGCTTTCTTCTGCTTCATGTTCAGCTGGGTGGAGCTCTTGCTGGCGCGCACGTTGACCAGTGTCAATGCGAAACCCATTGTGGCCACCATGACGCGTACTGTCTCGGCCTCCGGCATGGACTGGGCCACGCTGGCCGCAGCGGGCACGCTTACGATCATTCCCGGTGCAATCGTCATCTGGTTCGTGCGCCACTACATCGCCAAGGGCTTTGCCATGGGCCGCGTCTAAGGAGGATTCATGTTCGCTTGGATGGTGTGGACGTTGCCAACCGCGGTGTTCTTTGCGTGTATCGGACTCATGCTCGTGGGGATGACTGTGTGGGAACTCAGGCGGCCCACTACGCTGCGCAAGGGCTTCCTGCCTATGGCGACAACGCGTGGCGACCGCTTGTTCATTGGCTTGCTGTTCGCCGCCTATATCAATTTGGGCTTTCTTGGCCTAAGTGAAAAACTGGCGCAGTGGTTGGCGCTGGAGCAGGAGCCCAGCATCTGGGTCAGCTTTGTGGTGTCGATGATCGTCCTTGCGATTGTTCTACGCAAGGGCTAAGCGGGCTTTTGTTGCACGATCTGAAATCCCCCTGGATCGATGCAACAGGACAATAACGCGGGGACACGTTCTACCTAGGAGACCGCCATGTTATTTCGTCGTACGGCATTGGCATTTGCCATCAGTTGTGTGTTTTCCGGCCAGGGCATCGCAGGTGAAGCCGAGGCCCAAAAATGGATAGACAACGAATTCCAACCCTCGACGCTGAACAAGGATCAGCAGCTTCAGGAAATGAAATGGTTTATCGACGCGGCGGCGAAGCTCAAAGCGCAGGGTGTCGACCAGATTTCGGTCGTTTCCGAAACCATTACCACCCACGAGTACGAATCCAAGACGCTGGCCCGCGCCTTCGCCGAGATCACCGGCATCAAAGTGAACCACGACCTGATTCAAGAGGGCGACGTTGTCGAGAAACTGCAGACGTCCATGCAATCGGGCCGATCCATCTACGATGGCTGGGTATCCGATTCGGATTTGATCGGCACCCATTACCGCTATGGTCAGATCATGCCTCTTACCGACTATATGAACGGGGACGGCAAGCAATATACAAACCCGAATCTCGACATCAAGGACTTTATCGGTACCTCGTTCACGACGGCGCCCGACGGCAAGCTTTACCAGTTGCCCGATCAGCAGTTCGCCAACCTGTACTGGTTCCGCGCCGACCTCTTTGCGCGGCAGGATTTGAAGGACAAGTTCAAGGCCAAGTATGGCTATGACCTGGGCGTGCCGGTGAACTGGACGGCGTACGAGGACATCGCCAACTTCTTCACCAACGACGTCAAGACCATAGACGGCAAACAGGTGTTTGGCCACATGGATTATGGCAAGAAAGATCCCTCGCTGGGTTGGCGTTTTACCGACGCCTGGCTTTCCATGGCGGGCACCGCCGACAAGGGCACGCCCAACGGGATGCCGGTGGACGAATGGGGCATACGCGTCGCCGACGACAAGTGCACACCGGTGGGGGCTTCCGTTTCGCGGGGTGGCGCCACGAATTCGCCTGCCGCCGTGTATGCATTGACCAAATACATCGACTGGATGAAGAAATATGCGCCCAAGGAAGCGCAGGGCATGACATTCAGCGAGTCGGGCCCGGTGCCGGCCCAGGGACATATCGCCCAGCAAATCTTCTGGTACACCGCGTTCACGGCGGACATGACCCGCAAAGGCTTGCCCGTCGTGAATGAAGACGGCACGCCCAAATGGCGCATGGCGCCCGCCCCGCATGGGCCGTACTGGAAGGATGGCATGCAGAACGGTTACCAGGACGTGGGTTCCTGGAGCTTTTTCAAAGATCACGATCCCAATAAAGTCGCGGCGGCATGGCTTTATGCGCAGTTCGTAACGTCCAAGACGGCGTCATTGAAGAAGTCTATCGTTGGGCTAACATTTATTCGCGATAGCGATATTCATAGCGACTATTTCACCCAGAATGCCAATAATTACGGTGGCCTGATCGAGTTCTACCGCAGTCCGGCCCGAGTGGCCTGGACGCCCACGGGAACCAACGTGCCCGACTACCCCAAGTTGGCGCAGCTCTGGTGGCAGAATGTCGCCACCGCCATCACCGCTGAAAAAACCCCGCAGCAGGCCATGGATACACTGGCCGACGAAATGGATGCGGTTATGGCGCGGCTGGAGCGCGCCGGCATGAGCCACTGCGCCCCCAAGCTCAACCCCAAGAGCGATCCTGCGAAATGGCTAAGCGACGATCAGGCGCCATGGAAGAAGCTGGAAAACGAAAGTCCGAAGGGTGAAACCGTGGCATACGAGGCGTTGTTGGGCGCATGGAAGGAGGGCAAGGTACGATAAGCCCTGTTTTGAACGACAGGCTTGTCTTTATATGAAAACTCCCGTTACGCCACAGCCCTCCGACCGGGCGCAAAACCTTGCATTGCTGGCCGGCTTGGGGGCTGTCGATCTGATCGTCATCGGCGGGGGCGCGAGCGGCCTTGGCGTGGCGCTCGATGCCAGCCTGCGAGGCTTGTCCGTCGTGTTGCTCGAGTCCCACGACTTTGCCAAGGGCACGTCGTCGCGCGCAACCAAACTCGTGCACGGCGGCGTACGCTATCTTGCCCAGGGCAATATCGGCCTGGTGCGGGAAGCCTTGCACGAGCGTTCGACCTTGTTGCATAACGCCCCCCATCTTGCCCAGCCATTGCCGTTCGTCATGCCCAGCTACAAGTGTTGGGAAATGCCGTTTTACGGCATAGGTCTGAAGATGTATGACGCACTGGCCGGCAAGGCGGGCCTCGGGTCCACACAGTTTCTCACCGCCGCCCAGGCTCTGCAGTGTTTGCCAGGGGTGAATCCGCACGGACTCAAGGGTGCCGTGAAGTATTGGGATGGACAGTTCGACGACGCACGCCTGGCGGTGGCGCTGGCGCGCACGGCCGCCACTCAGGGGGCGCTGATGGTGAATTACTGCGCAGTGACCGGGCTGCTTCACGCAGACGGTAAAGTGACGGGCGTGCGCTGCCAGGATGCGGAATCCGCCGCGGTTTTCACCATAATGGCCAAGTGCGTCGTGAACGCGACCGGCGTGTGGGTCGACCAGGTTCGGCAGATGGACGGCTCGGCCACAGGCCGTACCACTGAACCCATGGTGGCGCCCAGCCAGGGCGTCCATCTGGTTGTGGATCGCAGCTTTTTGCCCGGCGACCATGCGTTGCTGGTGCCCAAGACCCACGATGGGCGCGTCCTCTTCGCTGTGCCGTGGTTGGGTAAAGTCATATTGGGGACGACCGACACGGCACGCCCCGATCTGGCCCGCGAGCCCGAAGCGTTTGCGGCGGAAGTGGAATTCATACTGGGCGAGGCCGCCAAATACTTAAGCCGTGCGCCGACGCGCGCCGACGTCAAGAGCATTTGGGTGGGGCTGCGTCCGTTGGTTCGTCCCCCATCGAATGAATTGGCCGCAAGCACAAAGCAGCTAAGCCGCGAACATACCGTACTGGTCAGTCCCAGCGGACTCGTTACCGTAACCGGGGGCAAATGGACAACATACCGCGCCATGGCCGAAGACGTACTGGATAAATGCGTCGAAAGTTCGCTGCTGGGCCGCTTGCCGCCTTCGGAAACCAACGACTTCCTGCTGGTGGGCGCATCGGCGAATGGCGGCACGCGGCCGTCCATGGCCGAGCCGCCCGGCATGGACGCCTACGGTAACGAGGCGGATTGGCTACGGTCCCTTCCGGGCAACGATGTAGAACTTGCGCCAGGATTAAGCGGCGCCATGGTGCGCTTTGCGGCACGTCACGAATATGCGCGCACGGTCGAGGACGTGCTGGCCAGGCGGTCGCGCCTTTTGTTCCTGGACGCGCGCCTGGCCGCTGAAACGGCGCCCGGCGTGGCAAGTATCATTCAGGAAGAAACGGGTCGCGACCCGTGCCTGGCGCAATTTCTTGATCTGGCTGAGCGCTATCTTCACGTGCCCGGCTGATGCGCTTACGCGCCGAAGAGGGTTCGTGCCGACTCGAACCGCTTGGCGAAGTACGGATTGGCCAGCGTGTCAATCCGTACACGCCCCCCGCTGGATGGCGCATTGACGAACCGCTGGTCCCCTATATATATACCCATGTGCGAAAAGGGCCGATTCAATGTGTTGAAAAACACCAAATCCCCCGCCTTTAGTTCGCGCCTTGCCACGGGGCGGCTTAGCCTCGCAATTTGAGCCGTATTGTGAGGCAGGGGCTGGCTTGCGGCGTTATTGAACACGTAAGCCACCAAACCGCTGCAGTCGAAACCTTGCATTGGGTGCATGCCGCCATAGGTATATTGCGACTCCAACAAGGCCATGGCCATCATGACGACTTCGCCTCGGTGGGAGTCGTCCACTACGATGCGGGGCATGTGGCGCTGCACGCCGCCCGACGCGGCCCCGTGTTGGGCCGGCCCGGTGCATCCCGCAACCAGTATTGCCGCCGCGCATGCCAGTGCGAGCCGTAGAAGGTGGGGTGTTGGGCGAATGTATGTAAGCATTTTCCTATTCTGCCGTCAGGGAGAGCCGCAAGCAAGTCTGCGCCCTTCTAAAGATAGTTGTTTTATGGCACTTTAATGTAAAAACAAAATAAATAACTGCTCATATGTTGTAACTTCTTGCGGTCTGTCATTCAAAGCTGAATGGTTGTTTGATACTATTTGTGTGCCGTGTATTCATAAATAACATGCAAAACAGCATTTCGCTGTGAATTTTGTAAGTTACAATGACATACACTATCGGCTTCCGTGACAGATACATTTGACACATTTTGCTAGATTAGTAATTATTTGTATTAATAAGGAGGGCAAGATGCCCATAACGGACAACTCTGCATTAAACGACATTCGCGAAGTGAATTTGTCGTATCTAATGCTTGCCCAGCGTCTGCTGCGCGACAACTACGCGACCGGCATGTTCCGTCTTGGATTCGGCGCCGACGTGGCCGACATCGTATTGCGTCTGTCTCCGGCCCAGCTTGTGAAGCTCGCAGGTTCCAGTTCCTTGCTCTGCGGTTTTCGCCTTAACGATTACGATCTGCTTTCCACATTGACCCAAGACGTATTGGGCGGTGTGCTGCAGCAGGCGCATTCAACCATATTGCTTGCGCAGCGTGCCACGCAGCAGCCAGCGTAGTCGCGCAGCGGAATACAGCGAACATGGCAACTAAAAGCGTCGCCAGGGAAGCGGAAGAGATCTTCCTCGCCTCTGAAATGATCCAGCTCGGTGCGCGGCTGCAGGTATTGCAGGCCGAAACCAGCCTTAGCTATGATCGCCTGGCGCGCTTGTATCGCGAAGTGCGCGGCTGCTCGCCTCCTAAGGGAATG
>CAZONP010000022.1:5848-8890 GCA_964581155.1 uncultured Candidimonas sp.
TGTCGCACTGCGAGCGCTGTCAGGGCGGCTTCGTGGCCCATGCGCACGATCCTCAGAAAGGGTTTGTCTGCGCCATTTGCCGGCCGCCGCCACGCGCCGGCAAAACGCGGGCGCGCGCTTCGGCGGCGGCCAAAGCCCGGGCGCTGTCCGATGCACCCGCCGTCTCGGACATCGGTGCGTCCGCCGTCCCCGGCATCGGTACGCCAGACAGTCATGCGCTCG
Organism: uncultured Candidimonas sp.; assembly: GCA_964581155.1. GTDB lineage: Bacteria > Pseudomonadota > Gammaproteobacteria > Burkholderiales > Burkholderiaceae_B > Pollutimonas. The sequence goes on from CAZONP010000022.1 coordinate 6,071, forward strand.
CTGCAGTCGACGCAATTCCGGCAGAGCCGGGATTTAGCCTTGAAAAGCCCCGTTGAAAGAAGCTTTTACATTTGGCCGGATAGGCGATCATATGCAGCATCTGTTTAACTAGGGCGTATCCGTGTTCATACTGCTTGGATTTGTAATTGTCTTCGTCTCTGTCTTCGGCAGTTTCATAGCCATGGGCGGAAGTATGGGCGCCCTGTACCAACCATTTGAATTCGTCCTGATCGGCGGCGCGGCGCTGGGGTCATATTTGGCGTCCAACAGCGGCAAGTCCGTTAGTATGCTTGGCAGCGCCTTGCCGCTCATCGTCAAGAAAAGTCCCTACAGCCGCGAGCTGTACATGGAATTAATGGCGCTTTTGTACGTATTGTTGAACAAGGCGCGCCGTGACGGGCTCATGTCTATCGAGTCCGACATCGAAGAGCCGCAGAACAGCCCCTTATTCAACGACTACCCGCAAATCATGAATGACCCGGTCATCATGGAATTCATCACCGATTACCTGCGGCTTATGGTCAGCGGCAACATGAGCTCGTACGAAATCGAAACCCTCATGGATCAGGAAATCGAGGCCTATCAACACGAGCGCGATGTGCCGGCCCACGCCTTGCGCGCGGTGGCCGATGCCTTGCCGGCGTTCGGCATCGTGGCGGCCGTGCTGGGCGTGGTCAAGGCGCTTGCCGCCGTCGACCAGCCGCCTGCCATCCTGGCCGACCTCATCTCCAAGGCCATGGTGGGAACCTTCCTGGGTATCCTGCTGGCCTATGGCTTTGTCGCGCCCCTTGCCGCATCGATTGAACGGCATTCGACGTCGTCCGTCAAGGTGCTGGAATGCATCAAGGTCACGCTGCTGGCCAGCATGAACGGCTACCCGCCGCAGCTTGCCGTCGAGTTCGGCCGCAAAGTGCTTTATTCATACGTGCGCCCTTCATTCATGGAGCTCGAAGATCACGTGCGCCAGACTCGCAGCAGCAGCAAGAAAGCGTAGCGGGTGCATGAATGAGCAAGTCTGAACCGCGTATCGTCGTACGACGCCCACGCAAACGGGCGCAAGCCCATCACGGCGGCAGCTGGAAAATTGCCTATGCCGACTTCATGACAGCCATGATGGCCTTCTTCCTGGTCATGTGGCTGTTGTCGCTGGTGCCGCGCGACGAACTCAAGACCATTGCCGAGTACTTCCGCATGCCGCTGATGGAAGCGGTACGTGGCGGGCCAAACACAGATCAGAGCAGCAGTGTCATTCCAGGCGGAGCGCCCAGTATCGTGCCCAATATTGCCCCTATTCCACCGCGCAGCGATTCGCAGTCGGAAGGAGACATCCGCGACACACGGCGCCTGGAAGACCTGAAGGCCGAGCTCGAGCAGTTGATAGAAACCGACCCGGTTCTGTCGCTGTTCCGCCCGCAGCTATTGCTTGACATGACGCCCGACGGCTTGCGCGTCCAGATTATCGACAAGCATAACCGCCCCATGTTCACGACCGGCAGCGCCCAGGTCCAGTCTTACATGCGCGACATTCTTCGCGAGCTGGGGCCCTTGTTCAACAAGCTGCCGAATAATCTTAGTGTTGCCGGCCATACCGACGCCTTGCAATATGCCACGGGCGAACGCGAATACAGTAATTGGGAACTATCGGCGGACCGCGCGAATGCCGCGCGCAAGGAGCTGGTGGCCGGCGGTATGGACGAATCCAAAATCGAACGGGTATTGGGCTTGTCCTCGTCCATCAGCCTGGTTAAAGATAAGCCCAGTGCTGCCGTTAACCGCCGTATCAGCATTGTGGTCTTGAATCGCCGCGCTCAGCGCCGCATCGACGAACAAAACGCGTCGGGCGCCTCTGAATTCGACCTGCTAGACATGATGGAGCCAGCACAAGGCCCGCAAATAATTATGCCCGGCATGTCGGTCGTGCCGTCCGTGCCGGGCATTCCATAACATAATCCGGCGGACCATTGCGGAATATCCAGATGACAAAGCGTTACAGTAAAGGGAAGCAACTATGAGTGCAGGGGTCGACCTTAGTCAGTTTTTCGAGACATTCTTCGACGAGGCGGATGAGTTGCTGGCCGACATGGAGCGCTTGCTGCTCGGCCTCGACATCGACAACCCCGACATCGACGACCTCAATGCCATCTTTCGTGCGGCGCATTCCATCAAAGGCGGCGCCGGAACCTTCGGTTGTTTCGGCCAGCTGGCCGATACGACCCACTTGCTCGAAAATCTTCTCGACCTTATGCGTCGCGGTGAAATGTCGTTACGCAAAGACATGATCGACCTTTTCCTGGAAACCAAAGATGTGCTGACAGAGCAAGTAACAGCCTACCGTAATTCCCAAGAACCGGATGCGTCTTCGTACGAGCGTATTTGCGCCCAGCTGCGTCAATTGGCGCAAGAGCAGAAGGGCGGTGCTGCCGCTCCGGCTACGGTCGTCCCTGCCGCCGCGCCGACAGCGGCCGTGCCTCAGGCGCCGGTTCCCGTCGCTCAAGCAGCGGCGCATGCAGGCGCTGACGAACTTCCCCTGCGTGTCCGCCTAAGTAATATAAGCAAGAAGGATGCGGAATCGCTCGCCGCCGAAATGGCGTTGCTGGGCGACATTCTTCATAGTGAAAGCACCGAAACGTCGCTGGCCTTGTGGTTGACCACCACCGCCTCCGCAAGCGATCTGGAAGCCGTATGTTGCTTCATCGTCGACGACGACCAGGTCAGCATCGACCGCCAGGCCGTACCTGGCCAAGCCGCAGGCGGCGACTTCGGATCAACAGCCTCTGAACAATCGCTCCCGCAGCCGGAAGTGGAAGTGGCGGCCGGCGA
>CAZONP010000022.1:8990-10149 GCA_964581155.1 uncultured Candidimonas sp.
CTCCCCCCAGCGCGGCGGCCAGCAGCACCATACGCGTGGGCGTCGAAAAGGTGGACCAGATAATCAATCTGGTCGGCGAACTGGTGATCACGCAAGCCATGCTGGTCCAGACAGCCTCTACGCTGGATCCAGTGCTGCATGATCGCCTGCTCAATGGCATCGAGCAGCTGGATCGCAATGCACGGGATCTCCAAGAGGCCGTCATGTCCATCCGCATGATGCCCATGGATTACGTCTTCAGCCGTTTCCCTCGCGTGGTGCGCGAAAGCGCCGCCCGGATGAACAAGCGCATCCGCCTGACCACCATAGGGCAGGCCACTGAACTCGACAAGAGCCTTATTGAACGCATCATCGATCCGCTCACCCATTTGGTGCGCAACAGTATCGACCATGGCGTGGAAACGCCCGAGAAACGGATCGAGGCGGGCAAGAATCCCGAGGGCAATATTACGCTGTCGGCCCAGCATCATGGCGGACAAATCGTTATTGAAGTGTCCGACGATGGCGCCGGCCTGAATCGCGAACGCATCCTGAAAAAGGCCATGAGCCAGGGCATGGCGGTCAACGAAAACACGCCGGACGAAGAGTTGTGGCAATTGATCTTTGCACCAGGTTTCTCCACTGCCGAAAAGGTCACGGAAATCTCTGGCCGCGGCGTCGGCATGGACGTCGTGCGACGCAATATTCAGGGCATGGGTGGTCATATCCAGTTGTCCTCGCGCCTGGGCAAGGGTTCCACAACGCGTATCGTGCTGCCTCTCACCCTGGCCATTCTTGACGGCATGTCGGTGCGGGTCGGGCAGGAAACCTTCATATTGCCGCTAAGCAATGTCACCGAATCCATGCAGCCCGCACCCGAACAGATACGGGCCATTTCGGAAACTGAACACGTCTTGCAGGTGCGCGGGGAATATCTACCCATTGTTGCGCTGCATAACGTTTTTGCGGTTGACGATGCCGAAACAGACCTTACCAAGGCCATTGCCGTCGTCCTGCAAGTCCAGGACGTTCGCTTCGCGCTATTGGTTGACCATCTGGTCGGCCAGCACCAGGTGGTCGTCAAGAACCTGGAATCCAATTACCGCAAAATACCCGGCGTTTCGGCGGCCACAATCCTGGGCGACGGCAGCGTCGCGCTCATCGTCGATGTCTTTGCCTT
>CAZONP010000022.1:10249-21434 GCA_964581155.1 uncultured Candidimonas sp.
GGCATTATCGTTCCCATTGTCGATATGCGTATCAAGTTCAACCTGGAAACGGTGGAATACAACCATCAGACAGTGGTCGTTATCCTTAATCTCAAGACCCGCGTCGTGGGCGTCGTCGTTGACGGCGTATCCGACGTGCTAATGCTGCAGCCCTCGCAAATCAGCGCCGCGCCGCAGTTCGGAACGGCGTTCTCCACGGAATACCTCACCGGCATCGGCACGCTTGGCGAACGCATGCTCATTCTGGTCGACATCGAAAAACTGATGACCAGCGAAGAGATGGCATTGGTGGAAGAAGCCGCAGCCTGAAAAAAGCGGCTGGAGCATTGTCGACCTGGATAAGGCTCCAAACTTACATAAGAGGCAAGCAGCATGCGCAAGACATCGTTATTCACCAACTTGAAGATACGCACCAGCCTGATCCTGGTTCTTGTTTTTTATCTCATGATGCTCGTTGCCGGGGCGGCATTAGGCGTCTTCTCGTTGTATCAGAATAACGGATCGCTGGAAAAAGTGGTTCAGAACCAGCGTCTGGCCGCCAACCTTTATGGTGCCATCGACGACTATAAGAACGTCCACACCGGGTTGGGCCGTACGGTGACCAGTTCCATCGTGAACAGCGACCAGCAAGCGTACGCAATTGCCAGCGACTGGTCGTCGGACGGTGCCAAACCGACGACAGCCCTAAGCGACGAATCGATGGGCCTGCTTGCCATGGCAGAAAGTGAATACGACAAATCAACGGCACGTTTCGAGCAATACCGCCGGCTGGTCAAAAGCGTGCCCGACCCGGAACACCGCTATTCGCGCGTCCTGGAAAGCTACGACACCCTTATGGCAGGTGGCATGCGCCCCCTGTTCGACATGTTGGCCGATGGCGACATCAAGGCGTACCACACCTTCCTGGGCGGCACCACCTTATTCCTTGAAGAAGACTTGTATAGCGCGCTTGGCAGCCTGCACGCGTATCAACAGCGCGTCATCGACGAGGTCTACATGAAAGGCCGCAGCCAGTATGAGTTGGTCATCCAGCTCGTGGCCGTGGCCATGTTGGCCTGCCTGCTGATCGCTTTGGCGACCTATGCCTTCCTCAGCCGCATGGTCCTGCGCCCCTTGAGCTTTGCGGGGACCCATTTTGATCACATTGCCAATGGCGATCTCACCCATCGCATCGATGTCCGGTCGCACAACGAAATCGGCGCATTGTACGAGTCCATGCGCCGTATGCAGGAAAGTCTTACCCGCACTGTCAGCACTGTGCGTGAAGGGGTCGAGGAAATCACCCTGGGTTCGCGTGAAATCTTCATGGGCAACACCGACCTTAGCAGCCGTACCGAACAACAGGCTGCGGCATTGCAGCAAACGGCGGCAAGCATGGAAGAGCTGGCCGGCACCGTACGGCAAAATACCGAAAACGCGGAACAGGCCGACAAGCTCGCCAAAGACGCATCCGTGGTTGCTGTGCGCGGCGGTGTAGCCGTATCCGATGTCGTCGAAACCATGGGGCAAATTTCAACCAGCTCGGGGAAAATGGTCGAGATCGTCGGCGTGATCGATGGCATTGCGTTCCAGACCAACATCCTGGCGCTCAACGCGGCGGTCGAAGCCGCCCGCGCCGGCGAGCAAGGCAAAGGGTTTGCGGTTGTGGCCGGCGAAGTGCGTTCGCTTGCGCAGCGCAGCGCCCAGGCCGCCAAGGAAATCAAGACGCTTATCGAAGATTCCCTGCTAAAGGTCAAGGCCGGCGCCAAACAGGCAAGCCAGGCCGGCGACATCATGCAGGAAGTCGTCGGCTCGGTTCAGGGAGTCACCGCCATCATGGGCGAAATATCGTCCGCTTCGCATGAACAGTCCGATGGCATCGACCAAGTCAATCGCGCCGTTGCCGAGATGGACGGTGTGGTGCAGCAAAACGCCGCTCTGGTCGAAGAAGCCGCCGCCGCCGCCGGGTCACTGCAAGACCAGGCAACCCGGCTCATCGATGCGGTTGCCGTATTCAAGATCAATACCAACGAGGTCATCGATGTGTCGGCTTCGCAGCTCGGGCATTCTCCTTCAGGCATGGATTCAAACTCGCCAGACTTGGCGCAATCTCTCGGAGCGCTTGCCCGTTCCTAAATATGCATGTCTCAGCAACAAACGCAGTCCATCTTTACCATGCCTGTCCTTGCGGAGGCCGGGCATAACGATTTTGAACGCTGTGCCAGGATACTGCAGGCAAGGGCGGGCATTGTCATAGGTAGTCACAAGCACGAAATGGCGTCGCGAACCCTGGGCCTTCGCGCCAAGGGCATCGGCTTGTCGACGGTAAGGGAATATCTGGACCATCTGGAACAAAATCCCCACTCGGATGAGTGGGAAGCCTTTGTCAATGCATTCACCATTAATCACACCGCGTTTTTCCGCGAACAGCATCATTTCGACATTCTGGCGAAATTTGCCAAGAGCCGCAAAAAGCCGTTATCTGTCTGGTGTTGCGCCGCATCGACGGGAGAAGAACCGTACACCATCGCCATGGTGCTGCGCGAATCGTGCATGCAACCTGACGTTGGCGTTTCAATCTACGCCACCGATATCGACACGAAAGCCATTGAACGTGCCAAGGAAGGAATGTATTCGCTCGAGCGTGTGCAGCCCATCCCTGAGGAGTACTTGAAGAAGTACTTCCAGCGCGGCATGGGCAGGCGTGCCGGCATGGTGCGTGCCAAGGCGTCGCTGCGGGATATGATCCAGTTTGAAACATTCAATCTGTTGTCGAATAGCTTTCCGCCCGCGCACCAATTCGACGCCATTTTTTGCCGCAACACCATGATCTACTTCGACAAGCCCACGCAAACGCGCATACTCGAGCGCTTTGCGCCCACGTTGAAGCCGGGCGGCTTGCTGTTTGCCGGTCATTCCGAGAACTTCACCTATCTGACCAAGGCGTTCCGCCTGCAGGGACAGACGGTGTATGTTCCAACCTAAGATGGGTCGACCGTCTTAATCACTCTTTTGATAGCAGCATGACAATGAAAAAAATACGCGTCTTGTGTGTTGATGATTCCGCACTTGTCCGAGGCCTGATGACCGAAATCATCAACAGTCAGCCTGACATGGAAGTTGTCGCGTCCGCTCCCGATCCCTTGATCGCGCGCGAACTGATCAAGCAGCACAACCCGGACGTGCTTACGCTGGACGTTGAAATGCCCCGCATGGACGGCCTGGACTTTCTGGAACGGCTCATGCGGCTGCGCCCCATGCCGGTCGTCATGGTGTCGTCGCTTACCGAACGCAATTCCGAAGTTACGCTACGGGCGCTTGAACTGGGTGCCGTCGACTTCGTCACGAAGCCCAAATTGGGATTGCGCGACGGCCTGATGGACTACAGCGATCTGATCGCCGAAAAGATCCGCGCCGCCGCCGCCTCCAAGCCACGATTGGCGCCGAATAGCACCGCCGGGTCCAGGGTGCGCCTCACGCACCATTTCTCCACAACAGAAAAACTTGTGCTTATCGGCGCATCCACCGGCGGCACAGAAGCAATAAGGCAGGTGCTTGAACCTCTGCCTGCAAACAGTCCGGCCATCATGATCACGCAGCATATGCCGGCTGGGTTCACACGATCGTTCGTGCAACGGCTGGACAATTTATGCGCCATGCAGGTCCACGAGGCCGAGGATGGCCAGCGGGTGCTGCCTGGTCACGTGTATCTGGCGCCGGGCGGCGTGGCCCACATGAAGCTGGCGCGGTCGGGCGCGAATTATGTGGTCAAGCTCGATGAAAGCGAGCCGGTCAACCGGCATCGTCCGTCGGTCGATGTCTTGTTCAATTCAGCCGCGCAAGTGGCCGGCAAGAACGCGGTTGGTGTCATACTTACAGGCATGGGCAAGGATGGGGCGCTGGGCTTGATGGCAATGAAGCAGGCCGGCGCCATTACGTTTGCACAAGATGAAGCAAGTTGTATTGTATTTGGCATGCCTCGCGAGGCATTGCTTATTGGGGCTGCGGAAAACGCAGTGCCGTTGTCGGAAATAAGCGAGCGCATCCTGGCTAGCGCTGGCTCGTATGGGCACCGGGTCTGATTCCCACTGAAGACCGGTGGCTGTTTATTTATTTGGAGAGTGCTAAGTGGTACAAAAAACCATAAAGATCTTGGTGGTTGATGACTTTCCGACCATGCGTCGGATCATCAAGAACCTGCTTAAGGACCTGGGGTTCGAGAATGTGGACGAGGCGGAAGACGGTGCCATGGGTCTCGAAAAATTGCGCAATGGGACCTTCGATTTCGTGGTCTCGGACTGGAATATGCCCAACATGGACGGTCTTGTCATGTTGCAGAATATTCGCGCTGACCCGGCGCTAAGCAAACTTCCCGTGCTCATGGTTACGGCCGAAGCCAAGAAAGAAAACATTATTGCGGCGGCCCAGGCGGGCGCGAACGGCTATGTCGTCAAGCCGTTTACGGCGGCCACGCTGGAAGAAAAGCTCAATAAAATCTTCGAGAAACTCGGGGTATAAGGAAAAACAGAATGGTAACCGCGGATCCTCAAGCCACGCTAGATACCGTCGATGCGGACGGACAACCCCTGGACCTGATACACCGCATTGCCCAGGTGACCCGGTCGCTGCGTGAAAGCATGCGGGAACTTGGCCTGGACCAGGCCATAAAGGATGCGGCGCACGCCATACCAGACGCACGCGACCGCCTGCACTATGTGGCTCGCATGACGGAACAGGCCGCCAACCGCGTGTTGAACGCCGCAGAAGGCACGCAGCCGTTGCAGGAATCCATGCAGCGCGAAGCGAAGGCGCTGGATGCGCGCTGGGACGCCTGGTTCGCGCAGCCGGTCGAGTTGCAAGACGCGCGCGAACTGGTGGACGATACCCGTGCCTTGCTTAAGGATATCCCGGAAAAGACGCAGGCGTCGCAAAGCAATTTGCTTGACATCATCATGGCTCAAGACTTCCAGGACCTTACCGGCCAGGTCATCATGAAAATGCTTGGGGTTGTGTCCGCCATAGAAACCGAACTGGTTCAGGTCCTGATCGACAGCGTGCCCCAGGAACGCCGGGAAGAAGCGGCTTCCTTACTGAATGGGCCCGACGTCAATCCAGCCGGCAAGGTTGACGTCGTGACCAGCCAGGACCAAGTCGACGATTTGCTAGATAGTTTAGGGTTCTAGCAATACCGCGCATTTATTAGACCAAAGCCCCGCTGTTTGTGGGGCTTTCTATTGCAGGGAGTAACTTATCTTGATAATGTAGTACTGCTCTGGCGTCGGGGGCTAAGCCAAAAAAAATACTATAAAGCTGGGAGACAAAAATGAAGCCAAAATTCCGTCGTACGATTGGTGTGTCGCGGCTGCTGGGGCGGCTCAGCCGCGGGCAGGCAACCCTGTCGGACCGTGCCTGGACGTTCAGTCCCCTGGCTTGGCCTCTGGCCAAGTTTCTCACCGTCTTGCGATCCCGATTCGTCGACATGCGCCACGCCAGCATCGACATATCGCTGAATACCGCCAGGCTGCAAACGCAGACCGTCGCGTGTCGCGAAATGGCGCGCGAGCAGGCCACTGAAGCGGAAGGCCTGGCTTCCAGGGGGGGGCAGATCGCGGCCATGTCTGAACAGACATCCGCGTCCGTAAACGAAATCGCCGCCACCTTCCATACCCAGATGAAAGTGGCGCATCAAACGCTTGAGCAGCTCAATGAACTTCATCAACGCGTCACGCGGGTGTCTACGCAAATGGAAGTGTTTTCCGGCGTGGTTACACAACTCAGCATGCGTGCCCAGTCAGTGGGCGACACCAGCCGTCTTATCAAGGACATTGCACTGCAAACGCATCTGCTGGCGCTGAACGCGGGGGTCGAGGCCGCGCGCGCGGGTGAGGCGGGCAAGGGCTTTGCCGTCGTCGCAAGCGAAGTCGGAAAACTTGCCGAGCGCGTCAACTCGGCAACCGGCGAGATCGTCAAGCACACTACTGAAATCCTGGACCTGGTCGCCGATACCCGCGACAAGACCGACCAGATCCACCTGGACATGAGCTCCTCGGACAAGGTCGTGACCCTATTCACCACCAATTTCGACCAATTCGTCAAAGACTTTGACCGCATGGACAGCCAAATGGAGGAAGTCGTCGGCACGGTGTCCCAGGTCAATGCCACCAACCAGGAAATGAACACCGCCATCGCCCGGATCGCGTCGCTTAGTTCCCAGGTGCAGAACCGTATGGTCACCATGAACGACCAGGTGGGCGCCGTAAGATCCAAGTCGGAACATCTGCAGGAAATGCTGGCGGCGCTGCGCACTGGTAATACCCCCTTCGATTCGCTGGTCAGCACGCTTGAACAATTGGGCGTAGCGTGTGCCACCTTATTGACGCAGGCCCGTGGCCGGGGCGCCGATATCTTCGACATTCAATATCGCCGCATCGTCAATAGCAACCCGCCGCGCTTTCATACCGCGTACGATTCGGCAATCGATGACCGGCTCACGCAAATCCTTGATTATGTGCTGGAACAATTGCCCGGTGGTTTCTATACCCTGCTGGTCGACAAGAACGGTTACTGTCCCACCCACAATACCCGTTATTCGCGTCTGCCCACGGGCGACCTGGATCACGACACCCGCCATGTCCGGAACAAGCGCATTTTCGACGATGCGGTTTGCCAGGCCGCCATCAACAACGCGGCCGGCGTGCTGTGCCAGACCTACACGCGCGACACGGGCGAGATCGTCACCGACCTGTCCATGCCGCTGGATGTGGGTGGCAGCCGCTGGGGCGCGGTGCGTATCGGTATCGATTACCCCGGCTTCGAGGAGGCCGTAAAGTAAGCGTGTTTAGCGGGCTTGCTCGCGCATTCGCACGTGGGGGTTTCAATTAGAATCGGTGTGGATCATCCCCTACCCGACTCAACCCCGCATGCGTTAACCATCAATGGCAGAGGACAGCGACCTCGAAAAAACCGAACCGGCCTCGCCCCGGCGCCTGGAAAAGGCGCGCGAGGAAGGGCAGGTGGTGCGGTCGCGCGAGCTCAATACGTTCATGCTGCTCGGGGCGGGTGTGGCCACGTTGTGGTGGGGCGGGGCGTACATGTATCAGGGTCTGAATGGTATATTGCGCGCGGGCATGTGGTTCGATGTGCGGGTAGGCCAAGATACCAATGTCATGCTGTCGGTTGCGGGCGGTTCCGCGTTGCAAGCTTTGCTGGTGCTGGCGCCCTTGTTCGTAGTCTTGTTCGTGGTGGCAATTTTGGCCTCCGTGTTGTTGGGCGGCTTCATGTTTTCGACGAAGGCGCTCGAGCCCAAGTTCGAACGCTTGAATCCATTGAAAGGCGTCAAGCGCATGTTCTCGGCCCAAACCCTGGTCGAGCTGGTGAAGACACTGGCCAAGGCCGGGGTCATCGGAACGGTGGCGGTGCTGGTCATCATGAATTACCGGGACCAGATGCTTTCTCTTATGGAGGCCACGCCGTCCGAGGCGTTGACGGCGGGCATGGAGCTGGTTGCGCTGTGTTGTACGCTTATCGTATCGGGGCTGATCCTCATCGTGCTTATCGATGCGCCGTGGCAGATCTACAGTCATCACAAGAAAATGCGGATGTCCATGCAGGACGTCAAGCAGGAGCACAAGGAAAGCGACGGGGATCCGCACGTAAAGGCCCGTATCCGTCAGCAGCAGCGCGCCATGGCGCGCCGCCGCATGATGTCGGAAGTGCCCGGTGCCGACGTAATCGTCACGAACCCAACGCACTACGCGGTGGCGCTCGTGTACAAAGATGGGCAGGGCGGGGCGCCCAAGGTCGTGGCCAAAGGCTCGGGCCTGGTGGCCGCAAAGGTGCGCGAGATTGCCGCCGAACACCAGGTGCCCGTGCTAAGCGCGCCGCCTTTGGCGCGCGCGCTGTTTCATCATGTCGAGCTTGGCCAGGAAATCCCGGCCGACCTCTATTCCGCGGTAGCCGAAGTGTTGGCGTGGGTTTTTCAATTGCGTAACTGGAATATGGGAATGGGGACAGAACCTCAAATGCCAACTAGCCTGATCGTCCCGCCCGGGCTGGATCCCGAGGGCCAAAACACGTTGGCGACTAACGCATAATGAATAGTTTTTTCGCGTCACTAAAGAACAACGGCGCGCCGTACGCGCGCCTGATGGCCGGCCCCGTACTGATCCTCATGGTGCTGGGCATGATGATCCTGCCCCTGGCGCCGTTCGTCCTTGATCTGTTGTTCACCTTCAATATTTCGCTGGCGGTGATGATACTGCTGGTGGCCATGTTCACCAAGAAGCCGCTGGACTTCGCGGCGTTTCCGGCGGTGCTGCTGTTCGCCACCTTGCTGCGTCTATCGCTTAACGTTGCGTCGACCCGCGTCGTCCTGATGAATGGCCATAAAGGACCGGATGCGGCTGGTCAGGTCATCGAGGCGTTCGGCCATTTTCTGGTAGGCGGAAGCTTCGCGGTCGGTATCATCGTCTTCGTGATTCTTGTCATTATCAACTTCGTGGTAATCACCAAGGGTGCCGGACGTATTGCCGAAGTGGGCGCACGCTTTACGCTGGACGCCATGCCCGGCAAGCAGATGGCCATCGATGCCGATCTGAACGCGGGTCTGGTGGGCGAGGACGAGGCGCGCAGGCGGCGCCAGGAAGTGGCCCAGGAAGCCGAGTTCTATGGTTCCATGGATGGCGCCAGCAAGTTCGTACGGGGCGACGCTGTTGCCGGCCTGCTCATCATGGTCATCAATATCATTGGCGGGCTCATCATCGGCGTGGGCCAGCATGGCTTGTCTTTTGCCGAAGCCGGGCACGTCTACACCCTGCTTACCATTGGCGACGGCCTGGTCGCGCAAATTCCGGCGTTGGTCATTTCCACCGCCGCCGGCGTGGTGGTGTCCCGTGTCGCAACCGACCAGGACGTCGGCCAGCAAATGGTCAGCCAACTGTTTGCCAATCCTAATGTGTTGTTCATCACCGCCGGCATCATGGCCGCCATGGGTCTGATCCCGGGCATGCCGCACGTGGCCTTTCTATTGCTGGCGGCGGCGCTGGCGGGCGGGGGCTACGTTGTGTTGAAGCGGCAGCAACGCGAAAAGGCGGCGCTCGAGAGCGAGCCGCAGAAGGCGCAGGAAGCCGTCGATGCCGCCGCTGCCGAGGCGTCCTGGGACGATGTCGCCCTGGTCGATCCGCTGGGCCTGGAAGTGGGCTACCGGCTTATCTCCCTGGTCGATCACGCGCAAAACGGCGAACTCCTGCACCGCATACGCAGCCTGCGTAAAAAGTTCGCGCAGGACGTGGGCTTTCTGCCGCCCGTCGTGCATATCCGCGACAACCTGGAACTCAAGCCCAACGACTACCGCATTCTGTTGTCGGGGGTCGAAGTCGGCAAGGGCACAGCAACGCCCGGACAATGGCTGGCAATCGATCCGGGCGGCGTCACCATGAAGCTGCCGGGTTCCATGACCACTGATCCAGCTTTCGGCCTGCCCGCCGTCTGGATCGATGTCGCTCTGCGTGAGCAGGCACAGATCGCCGGGTACACCGTGGTCGATGCCGGCACCGTCATTGCCACCCACCTGAACCATCTTATGCACCGGTATGGCGCCCAGTTGCTTGGCCGCCAGGAAGTTCAGCAATTGCTCGACCATATCGCCCGCGACGCGCCCAAGCTGGTCGAGGACCTTGTGCCCAAGACGCTCACGCTTACGCTATTGCAAAAACTGCTGCGCGGCCTGCTGGACGAGGAAGTCCCCATACGCGACGTGCGCACCATCGTCGAAACGCTGGCCGAGCACGCGCCGCGCCTGGCGGCGCTTAATCCGGCCGGCACCGGACCGGACGCCGCTGAACTGTTGGCGCTGGTGCGGGTATCGCTGGGCCGCGCCATCGCGCAGCAGTGGTTTCCGGGCGATATTGAATTGCGGGTCATGGGCCTGGATGCGCGGCTTGAACGTGTGCTGACCCAGGCGCTGACGACCAGCGGAGCGCTCGAGCCCGGCCTGGCGGAAAGTGTGCTCAACGATGCGCAGCGTGCCGTCCAGGTCCAGGAAGCCAATGGCGACGCCACGGTGCTGGTCGTGCCGCCCGTGCTGCGCGCCTCTTTGTCCCGATTCCTGCGGCATCATTTTCCGCAGATCGGTGTCTTGTCCAGTGTTGAAATACCCGATGAACGCATCTTGCGTGTAACGGCGGTAATAGGCGGGAGCGCAGCGTGAATATAAGTCGTTTTTTTGGCAGTACCAATCGAGAAGCCCTGCGCCAGGTGCGCCTGGCGCTGGGTCCCGAGGCCCTCATCGTCTCGAATAAACGCGTCAATGGCGGGGTTGAAATCCTGGCCACGGATCCCACGTCGGTGGCCAATGCGAACGCGGCCGGGGCCGCACAGGCTGGGGCGGTGCAGGCCGACGGTCAAGCCGCGCCGCAAGCGCCTCGCGCCCAGGTATCTGCCCCCAGCCATGCGCAAGTCCATGCCTCGCGCCTGATGCGACCGGCTACTCCGGCGCCTCGCATGCCGGCGCCCGCGCCCATGCCCGAGCCGGGCGCCGACGTTATGGACGCCATTGGCGCCATGCGTGGCGCGCTGGAAAATCGTATTGACGAACTGTTGTGGGGCAACCAGTTGCGCCGCGTGCCGCAGGCCGTGTCGCTATTCCAGACCTTATTGGGCTACGGTTTCAGCACGGCATTACTGCGCGCCATGCTCAAACGACTTCCCGAGCAATTGGCGGCAAAAGCGGCCTTTCAGTGGGCCCGCAACGAACTTATCACCCACTTGCCCGTCCTTAAAAGCGAAGACGACCTCTGGACGCCCGGCCTGGTGCTGGCCCTGGTCGGTCCCACCGGCGTTGGAAAGACCACCACCATTGCCAAGCTTGCCGCGCGTTGTGTCCGGCGCAGCGGCCCGGATAGTCTGGTCATGATCACCACCGACACCTACCGTATCGGTGCCCACGAACAACTTAAAATCTACGGCCAGATCCTGCGCGTGCCGGTGCATGTCGTACAAGACGCGGCCGAACTGCGCCAAGTCGTGCAGACCATACGGCCGGACCAAACCATACTTATCGACAACGTCGGCATCAGCCAGCGCGATCGCTATATTTCCGAGCAGGCAGCCATGTTGGCGGGCGCGGGACGCACGGTGAACCGCATATTGGTATTGAACGCGTCCAGCCACGGCGACACGCTCGACGAGGTCGCGCGTACCTATTCGA
>CAZONP010000023.1:0-14676 GCA_964581155.1 uncultured Candidimonas sp.
GCCTGTATGGCCTGTGCTGCGGCTACGAAGATCTGAACGATCACGATGCGCTACGCCAGTATTCAGCGATAAGGCAGGCGTCGGTCGAACTCAGCCAGTTCATCGCGCGCCCGGCTCAGGCGACGATCGAGATCTCGAAGCTCGTTGCGCAAGCGCCGGCGTGCATCCTTCTCTTTTTCATTATCCAGCTCGCGCTGTAGTTGGCGAGATTCTCGATTGAGTCGATCCACTTGCTGCTGCACATCGTAGACAATCCGCCCTTGGCGGTAATAAATAAGAAATTGACCTTCCAGCCTTGCCGGGCAAACATGACCATAAGAGCGCCCGGCCCGGCCTTCTGCAACCGCATTGGCAGGCGTACAGTATTGCACAATACCCTGGTCGTATCCCTTGCGATATTGCGTGATATCGGGTGCAATACCAACGCCGGAGCAGGCCTCGCGATGATCCACCACACGCGATGCCGGATAACCATGGCGGCCATCCTTATATCCTCGGTCGAGCCAGTTCGCGGTCAGGCACTCGCCTTCAGACATGGTGGCACAACCCGACAGGGTAAACAGGGCCATGACGCCCAGGCTTAGCCCAAGGACCCTGAATGGGCGGCGAGGTGACCATGTGAACGAATGCATAAATACACAAGCCATCAGAATGTTGCCCCATGATATAAGAAGACTCGCATTCAGACACCCTGCAAACGAAGGGGAAAGCCCCACTGTTCGTTAATCGAGGCGAGCATAAATATCGAAATATTCTCAATCGGAAACCGGTCCTCCGCGTTTTCGGGTAGCGCGTCTATGTTGCATCAAACGGGCGCGACGGTTCCTTCAACCTCTTACCGTTTGTTTAGACGGTGCCTAAAGGGGCGTGATCTGATTACAGTAGATGATTGCCACCCCACATACCGCCCAAGGAGGGAAAAATGAGCCCGACGCAGAAGCGAGGAATACTAGTGCTGTTGGCCGCCGTGTCATTCGGAGGTCTCCAGGTCGCGCATGCCCAGGAGATTCCGCCACGCAAGCCGGGGCTATGGAAGCAAACCCAATACGAAGGCGAAAAGGGAAATGCCCAGCAGCCGGAAGTTGTTTACCAATGTGCGGACCCGGCCAGCGACAAGCAGCTTCAGGAAATGGCAAAAAAGATGGCTTCTTGTACGGAAGAGCCGTTGAAACGCAAGGGCAACACCATGGTGGGCCGAAACACCTGCCAGATCATGGGCTCCAAGGTCACGACAGACTACGTCATAACCGGCGACATGAAAACCGAGTATCGGGTTGAGAGCCACAGCAAGCACGAGCCGCCACTGTTCGGAAAATCTCAAGACAAGTCGGTTCTTGTGGCTGAATGGCAAGGGCCGTGCAAGCCGGGCCAGAAACCCGGCGACATGATTGTTCAGGGTGAAGATGGGGAAGAAACCGTCAACATGAACGATCTGGCTAGTGGCCAGAATATGTCTACAGCGCAAGAGCTGATGCAATCGCAAGGCATGGGACAGATGCTGGAGCAGTTGCAGAACATGCAACCGCAGGCAGATGGTGCGAAGGTCGATATGCAGCAGATAAACAAGATGATGGAACAGCTACAACAATTGAAAAAAACCCAGAAGTAGTGGTACAGCATCGCTCTTTTCGCAAGGTGCAAAGTCTATGAAGACATGGTTTCGGCGTCACCATTTGGTCCGGATGGCAACAGCCTTATTATTAAGTACTCATACCTTGAGTGCTGCCCAGCTCATCGTTCATGATGCCGAACCTAACAACACGCCGGAAACCCTGCAAGCAGTTGCAGGCTCAGTACGAATCATGGGTACGCTGCCAAGCAGTGATCAAGATGGCTTTCTTTGGACGGTAGAAGAAACGAACAGCCTGCAACCCTGGACCTTTAGCCTGCAAGGTATCCCAGGCGCCCTTACGGCCATTGATGTACTGCGATTGCAATATGCAAAAGACGGGCAAACACTCACAGGAACCCAGAAACTATTTACGCTTCAGTCGCGCGATGGCTCTCGTCCTGCGACGCTGGCCGGTTTGTTGTTTGAGCCCGGTGAATACGTGCTGGGTTTCGCCCGCGCCGGCGGCGACAGCAGTGGGTCCCGTCCACCTATGGGTTCGGGCGCATTCGCCGCAGTCAACCAGGCTTTCGGCGCACAAGAAACCGACGATCAACCCTTGCCTGCCAACGGCTACCGGTTGGACATTGTTGCAGAATCCGAATCGAGGTTGAGTCAGCCAGTCGCTGCGGATACGCCACGCCAAAAGGCGCCGGAAATCCGGCGAAACAATACAACAGCCATGGTGGCGCCAGCGGCGCAAAGTTGGTATCGCTTCACACTGGACGAAACGGCTTCGCAGCAACGCTGGGATCTCCTTTTCCGTACGACCGTAGGCCAAACCCTGGCGGCCAACCTGCAAGACAAAGAAGGTAAGCCGCTGGCTTCCGCGCGCACCGATGCACAGGGTCAGGCAAAGCTTCCCGACTTAAGCCTGCCCCCGGGCGAATATTTTTTGCTGCTCGAAGGCGAAGCGGAAGCCATACACGTCATTACCCTAACTGCCGCCGGCTTGAAAGTGGAAGGTGAAGAAGCCGAGCCAAATAATGAATGGAAAATGGCGAATCGCGTAGATCTGTTCCAGGGTGTGAACGGGCGCTTGCAGGTCGACAGGGATGTCGATATCTATCGCTTCGAACTGACGCAAGAACAGGCAGATCAGCGGCTGAAGCTGACCTTGCAAACCGAGGCCGAAGGCCGATATGGCATCTGTTTGCTCGATAACCTGGACCGCAAAATCCAATGTCGCGAACCTGAAGGAAGGTGGGCGCAGGGTGGGCTAAGGCTTGAAGCCGGGCAGTATGGCGTCAAACTGGAGCGTGGCCAGACAGGCATGGCTTACCACCTTGGCCTGCAAAGCGACGGCAAGCCCGATGCGGGCGTTGAGGCCGAACCGAACGACGAAATCAATTGGGCCACCACCGTTCTGCTGGGCAAGCGAGTACGCGGCAGCTTTGACGTCGCGAATGACACTGATTTCTATCGCGTTGATGTCGACAGCTCACCCCAGATGTGGCGTTTTCAGGTAAACGGCGACAAGCTACGGGAACTCACTTATTACGATGGGCGTGGCCGGCGTTTGCAAAGGACAAACAGTGGTGCCAAGCGCCTGACGCTGGACCGCCTGTATCTTGCACCCGGTACACATTACATCTCGATCCGGGGCAGTGACAAAGCCGATTACGTGCTGCTAAGCCGCGCTCAGGGTTTGCCTGACCCGAACCAGGAATCCGAGCCCAACGACAGTGCCCAGGGCATGCTTCCTCTTCACATGGGGAAAACTCGCACCGGCGGTTTTCATGACCCCGGCGACAAGGATATGTATTACTTCCAGCTCGCCAATCACGACCACATCCGCCTGAATCTTAAGGCGCCGCAGGACGCTGATGTAAAAATGCGCGTGAATCTGGATTGGGAAGGAAAAAAGCTTAAGGAACTGGAGCTCAGCAGCCGCCAGGAAGACAAGCTGGAAGGGGTGTATCCGCCGGGCAGTTATGTGTTGACCTTGTCTACCAACCAGGCAACCGACGACCACTACATAGTGGATTTGCAACGCCTTGCCCGATACACCTGTAGCATCGATTGCGAGCCAAATGATAATCCCGC
Organism: uncultured Candidimonas sp.; assembly: GCA_964581155.1. GTDB lineage: Bacteria > Pseudomonadota > Gammaproteobacteria > Burkholderiales > Burkholderiaceae_B > Pollutimonas. Next base: position 3,656 of record CAZONP010000023.1, read on the forward strand.
ATTCAGCAGCCCCCTGCCGGCCGACGGCCATATTCGCGGGCGATCCGACCCTGCTTTGCGAGGCGACACTGACTGGTACACCCTGCCGGTGCGCGACCAAGACACCGAGTGGCACTTTGCGACCACATCACAGGCACAGCTGGTCTTGCAGCTCGAACAGGATGAAAACAAACAACGCTTGAAGCGGGAATCGCCCGACCAGCCGTATCGCGTCAACATTCCGGCGCATCAGCAAGGCTATCTGCTTGTCACGCCTAAAGAAGATTACGAAATTCAGGTGCTGCCTGACGGACAGGCTCAGGCTTTCGAACCCCCGATTGATTTGTCTGAATTGTCCCTGTCCGTGCAGCTGCCGGTCAGCCAGCTTGCCGCCTATGCGCAGACAGGCCAGCAAGTGGAAGGAACAATAGACCTGCGCAACGCAGGCCAACAGGCCCTGACGCTGAAACTTGACGCAGTCGCCAGCGATCTGGGCTGGCAGGTCATACCGCAGGAAAGCACGGTCGAAATACCCGCAGGCGCCAGCCAAGAGATTCCGGTTCACATACACGTGCCCGAAGATGTGCGAGCCGTGCCGGTGCAAATCTGTGTGCGCGCCGCACATGCGTCCGGGGCGTACGCGCATGCTGATATCTTGCTTGAAGCACTGGCCGACGCCCCCGTGGTCGGGTCACACCCTTACTGGGTCGTCCCCGCGCCCCTACGTGGTGGCCTGAATCTTGCCGCAGCGTCGTTAGGTGCCGAAGTGCTGAAAGAAGAGCAAGCAAGCGCTCACCGCAACCCGGAAAGTCTGATCGATGGCGCAGCAGGGTCATCCAGGGATTTTGAGTGGCGCCAGCAAAAGTTGCCTTACGTTGCCAGTGTCACCGTACAGCTGGCAGGAGACGGCACCCAGCCCATCGCCGGCTTCGCTCTGAATCCCCTTAGCCACCTCCCCATGCACCGGGCGCCGCAACATTTCAGTGTCGCGCTATCCGACGACGGCACACAGTTCGATACGGTTTTACAGGACACGCTCCAGCCCGTGCGGCAAGAACAATATTTCGCGCTGCCATCTTCTCGCTCTGCGCGCTTCGCCCGGCTCACTATCCATCAGAATTACAACGGCGATTGGGGCGGCAACACAGCGCTTGGTGAGTGGCAGGTAATTGCCCGGCCCGGGTCCGCCCTAACGGGCAACACAGCCTTTAACCTGGCCGCACAGCACAATGGCGGCCATGTGGTGCACGCGCATCCTACCTATGAACGTAATGATCATTGGATAGACCCCGAATCCAAACCCTTTTGGGGTGGACAGACCATCGATATTGCAGGGAACCAGCAAGCCTACTGGGTGCTTGGATTCCATAACAACCGCGCGGCGCTTATCGACCACATCGTCTGGCGAAAAGCCAGAGGTGATAAGGAACACCCGATCGAAGACGTAGACGTACAGGTTAGTGTGCACGGCCCGGTGGGACCCTGGACGTCTATTGGACGGTTTCAGCCCAAGCTCGACGAGGACGCCAAATGGCAATTACCCGAACCGGTTTGGGCGCGTTTCGTCCGTTTTGAGTTACCTCTATCCGATCAACGCCGACGATACGCTGCCCCTGCTGCGGTGCAAGTCTACGAAACGCAGACAAACGAGCAATATCAGTCAATTCTCGGCGCATGGGGTGGCAACGCAAAAGCCATCTACGAAGACCTGCATCCTGCAGATGCACCTCCAACAATAGACCCGAACTTGCCACATGCAAAGCGTGAAACACCCCAAACATTACTGGCAGGGCAAGCTGCGCGCGGAAATGTCCAGTTGGGTGATCAAGAGCACTGGTATCTGTTGCGCATGCCAGACGAAAGCAATCAGTTAGACCTCCACCTTTCAGACCCCTTCTATCTGAAGGCCGCCTTGTCGGTGGAAACCTCTACTGGTGAACCAGTTCCCCTGACGCCCGAGCAGACAGAAGGCAATCAACGCCGCTGGACGGTCTCAGCCCCGCCTGGATCCGAGCTGCTCGTCAAAGTATTCGAACCACCGCGCAATGTGATTTTTGCCTGGGATACCAGTGGCAGTGTAAGCACTTACCATGAGCAAACCTACAACGCCATCGGCGAATATGCACGCGGTTTGAAGCCAGGCCGCGACATGGCCAACCTGCTTCCTTTCGGCGGGAAATTACAGTTGCAGGATTGGCATAGCGACCCTTATCTGATGTTACAGGCTATCAACGAACATAAAGGAACAGACTCCAGCAGTGCTGAACACACGCTCGTCACCGCCAGCGATGCTTTGGCGCAACGTAGTGGCAGCCGGGCAGTGGTCCTGATTACTGACGCCGAAACGCCGATAGACGGCAAGCTATGGCCCGCCCTGACTAAGGGGCAACCGCAAGTCATTGCCCTGGGTCTGGGTTCGGCAGCCGGAGGTATGTCAAGAAACCCGAACCACGAAAAGAATCTAATGCTGAACTGGTCACGAGTGAATGGCGGTCATTACAGCATGGCCCACGATATCAACGACATGGCTCACGCTTTCGAGCGCACATCGGTCTTGCTACGTCAGCCGACCCCGTACGAGCTGCAAGTAGAGGCCAAATTCGTGGAACCACCTGCGGACGGCGCTCTGCGCGTCGTTGCCGCTCAAGTGCCAAAGGGCAGTAAACAGGCCGCGCGTTCCGGCCCGGTCACTGCCTTTATTCTGGATGCTTCAGGTTCCATGCTGCAGCGCCTTGATGGCGAGCGTCGCATTGAAATTGCCAAGCGAGGCCTGATGCAAGCAGTTTCCGAACAGATTCCCCCGGGAACACCCGTATCGTTACGGGTGTTCGGCCATAAAGAGGCCGACAGTTGCCGCAGCGACCTTGAGCTGCCGCTGCAGCCGCTTGATGTGGCCGCCGCCCGCAAGGTGATCGGCCGGATACAGGCCAAGAATCTTGCGCGCACGCCCATCGCTGATTCCTTGTCGCTGGTGCGTCAGGATCTGGCTCAGGCGACAGGCCCACGCACCATTGTGCTGGTGACCGACGGTGAAGAAACCTGCGATGGCAACCCGGAAGCCGTCATCCGTGAACTTATCAGCGAAGGATTTGACGTCAGGCTGAATATTATCGGCTTTGCGCTGGATGACCCGATTCTGGAACAAATTTTCGGAGGGTGGGCAAAGCTGGGCGGGGGCGAGTATTTCAGCGCCGCCGACAAACAGAGTTTCGAGCAGGCGGTCGGCAAGGCATTGCAAACGAGTTACACCGTGATTAATGCCGCAGGTAAGGACATTGCCCAGGGGCAGGTCGATGGTGAGCCCATTGCCCTGCCGCCTGGAAGCTACCGTATAAAAGTGGGGTTGGTGCCCGAACTGGTTCTTGACGACGTCAACATCCACACCGAAGACACCACCACCGTTGAGCTGAAATAGGCATCAGGAACGGCGTAGCAAATTACCCAAAAAGGCAACTGGGAAGGGACGCGGGTAGGGCGCCTGCGACAGGGTGGGTTGCCAAGCCCGCCAACAACCCAATACCTATAGTGAGCTTAAGCCCGATGGTCTGCGTCAGGGTGGCATAACCGGCCGCAGCCATCGCAGCCAGCGTACCACCCGCCGCCGCCCCTGCAGCCGCAAAGCCCCCGACCCCCGCAGCCGAGGTAACGACTGCGGTTCCAAAACAGGCCATAAGGCTGCACGAGTTCGTTAAGCCGTGGCACATGCCCGTGCCGATAACCGTTGAAACGGCAAAATTGATGCCGAGCACTGTCCGATACTCGACCGTCGTCTGGCCACGCCCATCAGACGCACGGCCGAGTGTTTCGCCCGTTGAAGGGTTGACACGCCACCAAGCCAAGGGCTGCGAATCGGAGGGAGCCTCGGCCAGAATGACATAACCTCGCTGCAGATCCTGTTGCAATGCCAACCGAGTGGGTTCCTCTAGCCGGTCAGCGGCCAGGGCCTCGAGGCCTTCAGCACTACGCAAAACTGTGGGCGCCTGACTGCCGCTTTGCGGTTCCTGATACATGCGATTGGCAGAAGTCAGGGTATTGACAGGTGTGCCGGACAAAAGAAACTGCTGCCTTTCCAGTTCAGTCTGCTCGATCAAGGTTTCCCAGGCCCCCATGCGCATCGCCTGCAAGGGGTCGGTTCTTACAGTGGTGGTATCAGTACGCAGCACCATTCGACGGTTATGGACGATATCCACATCGGCATAACCGGACGTGCCACCTTGCGTATTGCGCAAGCCATGGCGCGTGACCACGATGGTGGGCTCAGCCCGATACACAAGCGACGCGTCTGCCTGAAGGTCGATGCCCGCATCAAACTGGCTAAGATACGACAATTCGGGAAAGCTCAACCGCGCGAGATTCAGATTGGGCTGCAACGCCAAAGGCTGCCCCGCCGGGGCATATTGAGCCGCCAGCATCCAGCGCAGCAGGGGCTCTTGGGATTGAACGTGAGCCAGCTCACGATCCACCAGATAACTAACCGGGTATTCAAAGGTGGCAACTCCCATTCCATGGGGAGTGGCAAGTTCCCACAACGCGCTCGAAGCTATCGGCGACATGGCCTCGGGTGCCTGCCAGATGGTGCGTTCGTCGACGCGTTCAGCCCCGCTCGGATGAATGCTGACGTACTCCAGCCAGACCCGGCGTAAGCTCTGTACTGAATCTGCTGCTGGCACTGCACGCTTACCGATGCTAAGTCCCGCCAGCGCATCGGCGGCATCCAGGGTTTTATCGGCGGCGGTCTGGAAGATGGCTGCGGCGCCTGCACTATCCAATGCCAGAGTGCTCAATGCAATGGTTCTGCCTCGCAGGTCGAAGGCTTGCGCGCCGGGCGCAGGCGCATCATTGAGCGTCGGAACCAGGAAGGTCGTGCGGGCCTCGATCTGGCTCAGATCCGCCAGGTCTTGCAGCGAACGGATACCATCGGGTTGGTTTGCAAAGCTTAGGCGCTTGCCTGTCATGTTGGCCACCGGCCGCTCCCAGGGTTCCATAAGCTCAACGACCTCGGTCTTGCCGCTTACCAGCCGTTCCAGCTTGACGCTCAGCCGCAGACGGTGCTGGAAATTTTCTGGGATTTCGTCAGTCAGGTACTCTAGTACCGGGAGCGCCTGTTCATCGAACGCATCACCAGCCGGTATGACATGGACTCGCTGCCACGGGTCCGAGGCACTGTCTTTGTATTCCACCCAGAAATAGTTGGTGGATTGCCTGGCTAACTGCGGCTCGGCATCAGCCGGTTCCAGGGTGATGTCGGCCTTACCCAGATGCGCTTGCAGGTAGTCGCGACCGGCCTGGGCTGTTTCCCATAGAGGGACGTCCTGCGGCCCTATGAGCTCGTCAACCAACTGCATAACGGCATCGACCTGCGTATCATCAACCCCAGCGGCGTGAGCGACTTTTTTAAAGTAGGGCTGCAGATCGGGAAAATTACTGCTAGGCACCGGTGTGGCCTGGCCCCGTAAGGACTGAACCAGCTGCATGGCCTGCACATCATCGAGCTTGCCGTAAGCCAGACGCGCATCAACACCGGATTCCTGCAAGAGAACGGCAAGCAGCAGGGATTGGTCCAACGCATTACCCGCCCGGCCCATCAAGGTGCCTTGGGCACCCCGCAACAAGCCTTCGTACGGTTCGAAACGGATCTCTTCGCGTACGAACTCAATTAATGCGTCAGGGTCGTAATCCAGCGATTCGATTAGGGCTTCGGTGTCGAATTCAGCCCGGTTCAGTGCGCCACGCATATCGCCAATGGCAGCCAGCATTTGAGTCAGACGCTGCTCGTGCTCGACCTGACCCCCTGGCGCTATGGCGGTTGCAGCCGTACCCGGGCCTGACGAGGTCAGGGCGTGAGCAGGCGTGACCAGGCCTACCCCCAGGAAACACGTGATTTTCACCAGGGTTATCGCCAGGCGTTTGATTATTGTCATGAGTAGCATGCCCTTCTTTCAAGACGACAAATCACGACATTTTTCGTTCTGCCGGTCAGGACATTCTAGTTTTCAATAATCAGCGGCACACCGTCTGTACGAACGGGCACCCCGTCCGTTAGGACGGTTACTTCCTGGTCGACTTCCCATAGCATGGACCACAGTGCGCTACGTAGCCGTAGCCCCCAATCCTCGCTGTAATCGAGTTAAGGAAAGCTGTGCGCAGTTCAGAGCTTCCTTAAAGGAAATCCAACCATGAGAGCGCGTATTTTTTTTTGTGGTGCAGCCCTTGCGCTGCTATGCGGCCAAGCCGTTTCCAATGACGCTTATTATCAGGCACTGGCCGAACTCGAGGCCAACGCCTTGCAATTCACAGGCGCGCAAAATTACGTTACTGTCGATTCGGATAAACTGACCGGCGAACATTACTATTCAGCCAAGAATTTTCCAGGTGTTCCAAACCTGCCACAACTAAGCTTGCCCGACGCCAACCTTGACCCTCTCACCCGCTCGATCCTAATTCTTGAGGCCAACGAACCGCCTTTGCCGCATGTGCGTTACCGAGTCACGTACAGCATGGATGCGTCGCCCGACATACCCGAAGTCCAGCAAGCTTACGCGGAAGTCACCCGCTACAACCTAGGGCCATCGCGACGCGAAGACCTCTTAATGTCAGTGCCTGACGGGCAGGTAGCCGACCCGGCAGAATTCGGTGTGGGGCCGCATGTCAGCTGGCGTTTTGTTCTGGCGCCCGTCATGGGCATGCGAGCCGGTCTGGTGTACGCCAGCCGGACAGAGGTTCCCGATGCTCAGGCTCGAACGGCCGACTGTCTGGGCGAACCCTGCTTATCGTTGTCTGACCCGTCCGGCCCCATAACCGGCTGGGAGCCTTTTACCTCACCGCAATCAGACCACCCGCCCTATGCCCGCACCACCGATTTTGGTGTTGCGACAGCGGCTTTCGGAATGCAGGAGCTTTGGGAAAACCTAACAGCCGATGGAATGGATCCGTTGCAGTACATGCCCACACAGCCGCATTTTGTGTTCGTGATTTCCGTGAATGTTGCGGGTCAGGAGGCGGGAATATCGGGCTTGGTAAAACAAGCGGTGGTTATGGACGATAGCGTGTCGGAAATCTGGACACGGCGCCTCGAAATAGCGGGAGTGCCTGCCGAGTTCTCAAGGCTTCTTGTGCCGCGTCGCGCCCCCTAATAATGTTTATTTAAACAACTTATCCAGCTCCGCCTTATGCGGACGCACAGCGGCAAAATCTTGCTCTGCAGACGCCCTCGCTTGAGTATTGACTTGATGTCTCTTTGCTGTGTTCTGCAAAATGCGTTCTTTTTGCGCGGCGTTTAGCGCAGGATCTTTCTTCACATTGGCCACCCCCTGTTGGTACATGGATTCAATTTGTTCAGGAGTCAGGTCGGAAGAGACATGCATATAGGCCTGCACGCTGCGGTCGCCCACATCGGCAAACTGCTCGGCGCTGGCAAAGCCATGGCTTGCAGCAAGTTGGCCAAATGCGGCGTATTCGGGGCCTTTTCCTAGCATCTGTTCAAGCCCCGAACTCAAGGGCCGAGCCCGGTCGATTTTGCGCGGCTTGGAATCCTGGAATTGGTCACCCAGTGCTTCCAGCTCGGGCATGGCGGCAATGAAGCGTTTTACCTGGTCGGATGTCAGCGGCTCTTGTGCATGAGCCATAGACAATAGTCCCATAAAGAATGACAGAAAAAGAACGGTAAACAGGCGGTTTATAGTTTTCATGAGCATCCCATAGGAAGTTGTGACGACGACAGCCCATACGTTGGCGCTGCCCGCCCTGATCGTAGTAATTGCCGCACAACCTTACGCCGTCTGTTTGGACGGGAAACGCGCCATATTGTTAATGACGATGCACCCCGCAGCAACAAATTGTCTGGCCTTGGATCTTGACAGGTGAACAGGTTTGGGTACGCTAGCGCGACAACAATGATGAGGCGCACATGCGACGCACCATGACTCGGGGGTGGCATCGGTTACTGGCAACGGGTTGTTTTTTAGGTTTGGCTGCATCAGCAATACAGCCGATCTTCGCATCCAACACCATTAAAAATGGGAATCAACTTCAGTCTCCGGTTAGCGAGGTGCTGCTTACCATCACTGGCGCCATCACAAACAAGAACACAGAAAACGCGGCGCAGGTCGATCTACACCTTATCCGTACCCTTCCTGTACACAAGCTGCGCACCAGTACCGCCGTCACCGACGGGGTCAAGCTTTTCGAAGGCGTCCTTATGCGCGACCTGCTGGCCCTGGTAGGAGCCCAAGGAACAGTAGTGGAAGCCTTGGCGCTGAACAATTACAGCGTCGATATCCCTGTTGCCGATTTCCATCAATATGACGTTCTTCTGGCTACGCATATGGACGGAGAACGATTGCTGCCATCAGGCAAGGGGCCGTTCTGGATCGTCTACCCGCGTAATGACGTGCGGCAACTTCAAGATATACGCTATGACTACCGATGGGTCTGGCAACTGCACCAGCTTACGGTGAAATAACCCCATGAGCTTGACTCGACCCGGCTTGCTGGGCTACTTGCTGCCAGTCGTGGTGGTTATCGTGCTTGCCATACTGCTGACGGTCAGCTTGTATCGTCTGACAGATATTCAACGCGACATGCACAACAATGCCACGGCCAACATGACCTGGGTTATCTACCAGACCCATACCGAGAGCCTGCTCATGACGAATGCCTTGCAATACAGCCTGATCGCACCCGGCCCTGTCAATAACCTGCGGCACCGTTATCAGATGCTGCGCAGCCGTATCAGCGTCCTCAAAGACGGCCCGCAGAAAAGAGCGCTGGAAGAAATGGGTATTGCTGAGGCGATTATCGAGAAGGCCAACGCGGTCCTACGAATTGAACCCCACTTTCAGCAAGGTACGATTGACCCCGACGGCTATGAGCACGCATACGGCGTGCTGCATGACTTCAGCAGGCTGCTGCACAGTGCATCGGGAAAAGCCATGATGACCGAATGGGAGGACGCCGGGGCGCGGCTGGACAACTATCGAAATGCCGTGCTAGCCGTTTTTTTTCTGATGATAGGTATCTGGATTTGCGGTGTTGTGATATCCGTGCAATTGCTTTTGACCCTGAAGAAAACCCGGGGGAACGAGCGGATTCGTCTACGGGGCATCGAACTGCAAAAAGAACTCGAAAACGAACGCAAGATCAATGAACTGTATCGTAGCTTTGGCTCAATGGTGTCGCATCAATTCCGAACGCCTCTGACGATTATCGACGCCACCATGCAAAGGCTGCTGCGGGCCGGCGACCGCATGTCCAAAGAGGAAATCCGCCACCGCGCCGACAAGGCGCGGCAAGCCACTCTGCGGCTTAATCAATTAATCGAGAATATTCTGCAAGCTGACCGGTTCATGGAACAACTTGAAGTAGCCATGCAACCATGCCAGCTGGCCCGGCTGGCGCAGCAGACTGTAGCCGAATACCGAACGATGGCGCCCAACAGAGTCATCACTCATGTAGATGAAACCGACGGCAAATCCACCGTACATTGCGACCCCATTCTTACCGTGCAGATTCTTGGGAACCTGCTGTCCAATGCCATTAAGTACTCGAACGACAGCACACCTGTTTCGGTGCGCGTCAATCGCATGGAAGACTGGATCTGTTGCGAGGTGCGCGATCAGGGCCTGGGCATTTCGCCCCACGATCTGCCCCATGTCTTCGAACGGTACTTTCGATCGAAAGCTGCCACAGGCATCATGGGTACCGGAATCGGATTGCACATCGCCATGGAACTGGCCACGCTGCAAAGGGGCCGCATACAGGTTCAGTCCGAGCCCGGGCTTGGATCTTGTTTTACATTACGCTTACCCTATCACCACCCCAAAATAGCGCTTGGGTCCAAGCCCGTGCAAACACTTGGCAGCACCGACGGAGAGCATCTATGACGCATGCTGTGCTTCGCGATACCCGCGCGAATATCCTGTGGGTAGAAGACGATGAAGATATGCGGGATATTCTCGCTGCCGAGCTGCTCGACGCCGGATACCACGTGGCCCAGGCTGCAAACGGCAGACAGGCGCTCGAGCGTCTGTGCAGCTTCCGTCCCGACCTGATTCTTTGTGACATTGCCATGCCGATCATGGATGGCTACGAGTTGCTGCGGGCAATCCGTCAAACGCGCCCTGACCTGAGCGACGTCCCTTTTGTGTTTCTTAGCGCGCAAGATGGTTCAGGACAAATCACACAAGGCAAGCATGCAGGGGCCGACGACTACTTGGTCAAGCCCATCAACTTCGCACTGATGCTGGCTACTATCGCCGCTCGTCTGCGTCAGGTGCAACGAATGCGAAACGCTCAAGTATCCGACACGCCGCCGGCCAACGATTCCGTTACGCTATCGACGCCCACCGGCGGGCTGGCATTCGAGCGCCTGGCTCGCATGTTCAACCTGATCACAGCCGGTATTGTCCTGGTCGACAGTAAGCGCCGCACCCTGTTCGCCAATGTGGCGGCCCAACGCCTGTTGCTGGACTGCGCCGACGCCGCTACCGGGGCATCCGGCAGCGGTGGCCTGCCTATCACATTGGCCTCGTCCTCTCTTGTTCGAGAGGCCATCAAGGCAGGCCTTAAAGGCGACGAATACGCCGAGTTCCTATCGTTGCCCAGACGTAACGCCCAGCGCGATTTGCTCGTCACCATATGTTCGCTCGATTGCAGGGGCATGGACGAAGCCCCTGCCGTCGCATTGTTTATTTCCCCCGGTGATCGCGACAAAGCCGCTCCCCTGAAAGCGTTGGAAGCATTATTCAAACTGACACCGACTGAAGGGCGTATTGCCTGGGCGTTTGCTCAAGGACTTCGACCCGAGCAAATCGCCGCAACGTTCAATATTTCCCTGACGACAGTCGCCTTCCATAAGCGGAACATCTTCCAGAAAACCTTTACTAACCGCCAAGCCGACCTTATCGCCCTTTTGCTTACCCTGCCGGCCGGCATTCCTTCTGAATAGGTGGCGCACCGTACTGCGGTAACGCTGCCCAGACGAACAGGCGCTCTTGGCGAAGGTTCGGTATAACCGCCTGATTGATATTTTCCTTGGGATTTCA
>CAZONP010000023.1:14776-19060 GCA_964581155.1 uncultured Candidimonas sp.
AGGTTTGGCACGAAGTGCTCGATTTCTGGTTCCCTGAAGGACATTCACTTCAGATTGACCTTGCAACCCATAAAGACTATTGGTTCTGGCGGATGCGTGGTGGAGCCGACAGCGAAATTACAAGCCGCTTTGCAGAACTGACAGCGGAAGCGGCGGCGGGCCATCTTGACCAGTGGGCGTCGGATCCCAATAGCAGACTGGCCCTCGTCATCGTCCTCGATCAGTTTTCAAGGTCGGTGTGGCGAAACAGTGCCCGATCCTTTGCTCAGGATACCGCCGCGCTGGCGCTGACCATGGGGGGACTATCGAATGGCCACTACGCACAGTTGCCTACGCCTTGGCACAAGGTGGTTTTTGGTCTGCCGCTTGGGCATTGCGAAGGGGATGATCACCTTGAACGCCTAGATCTTCTTATTAAGCTCCGTGAAGAAATAGCCGCACAAGCGCCTGTGCACCTATTGCCGGTATACCAGTCTTTGGTGGAGCAGGCTCAAGAGGTACGGCAGGTTATTGCTGCCTTTCGACGTCACCCCCACCGCAATCAGCTACTTGGCCGCCGGTCCACGCCCCGCGAAGAAATATACGTGGCCGAGAAGCAGTTTCCACATCTACGAGCATTTGAAAATCTTCGGTAAGTCCGCATTTCCTGAGTCGACTTACCCGACGCACTACACAAGGCCCCCGCGTGTTATGTCTATATAATTGATATATAACGTGTTTTTTTATTCAGAAAAAGGGTCGCTCAGTCTTCGCCTTGGGCCCACGACCTTCTGGCCTCTCACCCAACAATCACCAACCGCTGACTCCCCCGCCGCCCCGGCCGCTACCACTGCTGCCCGACGCGTCCGATCCATGAGAATCGCTCTCCGATGGCAGGCTATTCTCGATGCGGGTCGCAATGCTAGAGGAGAACTCGCCGATTTCGGCGACGCGGGCGAGCGTTCCAGCGCTGGATTCCGTATACCAAGGTGGGTGGTATTCCCCCTGAGTGCCGGTCCTGCGTGCCGCTGCCAGTGCGGTTTCGAAGTGATTGCTCCACGCCTTTTCCACGCCGAGCGCTACGGCATAGGGCAGCAAGGTCTCATAATGAGCCGGCGACATAGTCGGCGCGTCGGCCAGCGCCATCCGATCCTTCTCGGCAAGCACGAGATAAAGCATGAGACCGTCAATGCCGTCCATCACTTCGCGTCCCTTGCGGCTCAGGCGTCCTATGAACGCCCATAGAAGGGTAGCGATCATCGCCAATAAGAAGGTCAGCAAAAAATTATCACGCGGCACGGGTGCGTCCGCATAGACGATCCTGGCGAACACCCACAAAATGGCTGCGGCGATGAGAAGGTTCAATAGGACTGAAAAGCGTTCTTTGGCGCTGGCAGATGGCGATAAAAACAGGTGTTTTCTCCACTTTCGCACGGCTTTAGCGGCGAAGAACCACGCGGCGAAGGCGGCGAACCAATGGCCTGGCAGCCAACCGTCCACATAGTCGACGCCGGCTGTAAAGGTAATCTCCTGTACAAGCAGCGCCAGGAACATCAGCAGGCTGAAGTTTATCCAGACCCATTTTCTGGGCTTGTAGAGTTGATGGCCGATTTCGGTCGCGACAGCGTTGTAGAATGCGTCGCCCAGCGCGCGTGTTCTATCGGCACTCCCACTGTTGAAGCAAAAACTCGCACCAGCAGGCGGAAGCATCCGCATGATGACCGCTTGCTCTGTTGGCAGACGGGAATCTTCCTCGTCGGAAATCTTACGCACGCTTATACCATCCGACAGATTCTCCAGCACCACCTTTCCCTTGACGGCAAGTTGGATGACCGTAGCGGAAAATGCCGTCCAGAACCCCGTGTCAAAATTCCTGGAAACACTATAGTTGACCCGGCCCGGCGGCATGCCGCCCGGCGGATCCCATCGCGGCACAATGACGCCCGGACGCGGATCTCGTCCAAAAAGGAACCAGAGAAGAAACGCGAGCAACGCGCTCCCGATAACGGTTACGGCAGCGGAAATGGTCGACGCATAGTCGTCATACCGCCATTGTTTCAGCGTTGCCTCGTCTGGTGGCTGGATCATCCCCTTGGGAAGCAGCAACTCGATGGTCATGTTTTCACCGACCGCATAAGGCCGGCTCGCCTCGAATGTGACCACGTTGCCGAATTCTGTGACGACGGCGTCCTTGCCGCGCTCTCCGAAATGGCCGGTATACACCTTGACCGCGAGCGGCGCTTCGCCTTCGGGCAACGCGACCCGCACCGAGAGTGCGTCGATCGGGAACTGCCCTTCGTTGCCGTTGACGTTCCAGATGAGCCTGTCATGCTCGCCTGAATGGCTGACGACCCGATTCACGCGATATTGAATCGTGTAGAGATAATCGTCCGGCGCCAGTTCGACATCGCCTCTGCCGATCCGGATCACTGCTCCGCGATTCGTTTCGATGATTTCGTAGTTTTCCTCTTCCCCGTCACGCTCGACGTCCAGCACCGTCAAAAAGGATCGGGCCCGATGGCCGTCGGCGGCGATAAAGGCAAGGGGGATTTCTCGGTTGATCCCATGCACGATCTCACCGCTCTCCGAGGTGACAAGAATACGTTCCGTGATCTCCAGAAGACCGTCTTCCGTCACCTCGATGTCGACCTGATAGTCGTTGATCCGTTCCTCTGCCCGCAGCGGCAGCGGCGAGATGAGCAGCGCGCCGGCACAGATCAAGCCCGCAAGCAGCCTTCCAATCATCGCCATGTTCAGATCGAGACTTCGGGAAGCGCGCGATCTGCGGCGTCCGCCATTTCGAAGTAAGTTTTCTTGGTGAAACCAAAACGGGCAGCCACAAGGCTGGAGGGAAAGCTCTCTATCCGGATATTCAGATCGCGTGCAGCGCCGTTATAGTAGCGGCGCGCCATCTGGATTTCGCTTTCCAGCGTCTCCAGCGAGGTCTGCAACCCCAGGAAATTTTCGCTGGCCTTGAGATCGGGATAGGACTCGGCAAGTGCGAAGAGCTTGCCGAGCGCCTGGCCCAGTGCGCCTTCGGCGGCGGCGCGCCCCGCCACATCCCCCCCCGACACGCTAAGCGCATGGTTTCGCGCGGTGACCACGGCATCCAGCGTGTCCCTCTCGTGTGCCGCATAGCCGCGCAGCGTATTGACAAGGTTGGGTATGAGATCGGCCCGCCGCTTGAGCTGTACGTCTATGCCGGACCAGCCTTCTTCGGCGAGCTGCCGGGCGCGCACGAGGCTGTTGTAGAGGCGAATAGCGTAAACGACCGTCAGAACGAGAACGGCGATGACGATTAGAAACTTTTCCATAAGATGAACTTTTTGTCCTGGTGATAACTGCCGGCAGTACTGAATCACAGCGCCTTTTCTGTAACGCGCAAGCGAAGTAGCACAAACGCGATCCAACCGACGAAAAAACCCAGCGGCAGGACAACGAGATTGATGACCGGAACGATCAGGAGCACCAACGACGATGTCGATGTGCTCGGCGCGATGAAGGCCTCGTGAAATGCGAGGATATCCAGCAGAAGCAGTGGCAGAATCGCGCAGGCCGCCATGAGCGGCCAGCACGAATGTCTCAGACCGGCGATGAGGCAGGCAAGATAGGGCAGAATCGACAGCGCGAACAGACCGGACGTAAACCCATTCGGCCCGCCGTCCGGCACGAGAAAGCACGTATAGGCATGCAGCATGAATCCCACGAGCACGCCCGGAAAAACGATCCACCGAAGCCACGTGTCCAGTTTCATTCAGCTTCCAATCTGATCAGGCCGCCGTCGGGTGCTCAAAGCGAATGCCGGGTACCGAACTGCCGGCGCAGTCGCGCCGGCGAGAACGATATGGGCCTTCTTATTGGGTGAACGAAAACTCGCTGACCTTGCAAACGTCGACATTTTTCTTCACAACCTCATCGCCGTCTTCGAATTCGCCCTTGAAGTCGAATTTGCAGGTGCCGCTGCCGTCATCGATATTGATGACCATCGACTCGCCCGGCATGATGACGTCTTCACCCAGGATGTCTTCTTCCCAGTCGTTGGAGGCAACGCGCGACGCGTAGAAGCCGAAGATGGGAGTCTTGGTTTTGTTAATAACCTTAACGTGGCGGTCGGCGGCCACTGCAGTATTGGTGCCGGCCAGTGCGGTGACGGCAATAACAGATAGCAGAAGAAAACGCTTGATCATCATGAACCTTATGAAAGTGTTGAGAAAACAGCGCTGCGCGCATGTATTGCCTGACGTTGTCTGGCCTGACAGCACGGCGCATCCGCATCGCGTGGTACTGTACGCGCCTGAAATGTTT